>CAMEIH010000001.1 GCA_945917985.1 uncultured Clostridium sp.
TAATCCTATATTATCCTTTATTCACCTTTCTGTTACTATCCTTTAAACATTCTGCCGCGATTATCACAATCTACACAACAAGGCATGCATCTCCTTATTATCTTGCTCAAAACATTCTCAGCATTTTCTCTTTCTTTCATATCCATATCTTTTGCTGAGTAAGCATGCTTAAGCGTCCCCAACTCATCTTCTTTTAATACCGCAAACATATTCTTGGTATTTATCACTTCATCCGGACATATAAATTTGTACAATGCATCAAGAGCATATTCATAGTGCTGTCTGTTATTTGAATACTCATCTTCCCATTTACTCAAATCATTCTCTTTTAATGGCTTTAAATGGTTAAGTGAAACGGTATAAGAAATGGCATTGTGCATAATAAATTGCGTACTTTCATATAAGGTATCAAACGAACATCTCTTTGATATGTAATTACGGTACATAAACAAAGGCTTTTTTCTTACAATCTGAGTACATATTATTTCAGAATAAATCCATGGTGAATATGTTTTATTCATCTGACTATCATTATACACCTGAATTGAATTATCTGTATTTAACAAGATTACTGCTTCAACTTTGTCAATCATTTTTTGCAGCGCTATAGACAACATTGCATTCGCATGTTGTGACACTTCATTACAGCTTTGGTAATCATACAGATATCCATTTTCTCCATAAGATTTTCTGTCACTTAAGTCGGCATTCATATTATCTAATAATTCTCCTGCGTATCCCCATACATTTGAGTCGATAAAACATTTCAAGCCAAAATTTATATATAACCATCCTGCCAAAACACATGCCAGTTTCTCGTCTGCATGTGAATGAGAAATGAAAATATCTGCTTCAATCTGTGGAAACCATTCATTTTGAATCTTGGTTCCGTCGATTTCTTTTCCCGTCACATACTTTTCCAAATCCCTTTCATACTTTGCGCTTTGATCACTAAGATGCTTTTCCCCAATCATCAATAATTCCTCATAACTTCTTGACCACCAGAAAATACAAGCGTTTTTATCAAGTTGCAAATCAAATCCCGTATACACGTCTCTTTCTCCTTATCGCACACTTATTATTAATAAAAAGGTTCCAATTACCATCATCAGCCCATATAACGGCCATAATGTTTTATTGAACACAAAATCTATAAAATTCTCATTCTTCTTCTCTGCACATATCCACATATTTCTGTTATGAGGATTCAGATCATATAAGTAATTCTTTTCTCCGTCCTTTCTACTTTTAATGACCCATTCATATTTCCATCGATACAGCGTTTCCATTTTTAAAAAATAGGCATCTAATCCCCAAAATACACATGTTACTGCCAGTACGAAAATTCCAATAAAAATTAATTCACATTGCTGTCCAAGTAATATAGTTAACGCTATGGCAATCAATGTGATATACCATTCCTTAAGTCTAAAAGCATTATCAGACATTCTGACAATACATCCCTGAATCAAATCAATCTCCTTATGCAATTCTCCTAAAGTAATTTCGTCATTCATATTTCAATTATCCTTTTCTGATTAGTGTCTGTCTGTCACTCCACCTATGCCACATTGTTACGTATGTATTATTTGTACAGATACTTATCAATTCACAAACCAGATCATAATACTTCTTCTTATATGCTACATACGCAGCAATTATCAACATTATATTATTGTATGCCGCATATTCTGACTCCAATTTTGCTAAATTATATGTTTTCTTTTCCGAAACATCATTTATTGCAAGCATTTCCATTCTTCCATATATTTCTCTAAAGATTTTTTCTGATTCACTTTTAGTCAAAGATAATGAATCTTTATTTTCTATTTCAACTTCTTGTCCAATTTCAATTTTATTTATATCCCTCTGGTATAAATGTAAACTGTCACTATAATGGTTATATGAACCCAATTCTAATCCGAGCCATCCCGCCAAAATCTCCTGCAAGCCGGTAAATTGTACGAAATTATATGGCATTCCTAGTAGCACATCATTACTACGCATAATTTGAGACCATTCCAATTTTCCATCTCTAACTTTTAACATTGAGCATATATTACATGGTATATCCTCGGCCCGCGGTTGTCCGCTCTCTATAGGAAAATCCATTCTAGTATCATAAATCTGAATCACTACCTGACGACTTTCCGGCACTTCCTGTAATGCATAGTATGCCTTTTCCAACTGATCAAACCCAAAATGGGAACGTATTCTTTTTCCATATGCCCCGTAATATACTTTACATGCTCCGGCATATTTCGGTAATTGAGGATTCCAAAAATTAATAATATCCGCTCTTTCTTCTCCATTAATTAGCCATACCAACTCCGCCAAGGCATATCCTATGCTAATCGGAGGCATACGGTCATATATCCATTTTTGCCTTGGATTTTCTATAGTTATAAAGGTATGTAGTATCTCATAGATATCACCTGTTCGCCCGGCTAATGTACTATCCTTTTCCAACAGCATAACCGCAGCCTTTTTCCAAACCTCATTTGCAGTTTTACCCGCAATAAACACTGACATGTAAAATCCCCCTTTCTTTAAATTTTATTTTTCATTTATTCCCCATTTTGGCGGATAAAAGTAATCTATTTTTTTTAAATTTCGATCGACATACTGTTGCTTTATCCTTTTTCTGTCATTTAGTCCACAAACATCAGGATACCTGACTCTCGCATATTTATCTGTTTCGCAAAATAAATTCTGGCAATCTATTAACTGAAGTCTACGTCCAAATAACGTTTTAAACTTCAATCCTCTTTTTTCAAATTCTTCATCTTGTCTCTCGGCAACTAACCTAATAATATCCTCATACTCATATCCTTTTAAGTCACCAAAACATTTATGTATTCCATTTTTTGCTCCCGGTCCTGCAACAACAAATGACATCTCACTAAAATCACACAATTCACTATAATTAATATCAATAGCAAATTGAAATGCCAGAAATGAACCTAGAGTAGGATAGCTTAACAATATTTCATATAATTCTTTCAAGCTTTTAGCTCGCGCAATTTTTAGAGGTAAACCGGACTTCATCATATATTCCAAAAGTTTCAAGTTATTTTGATGCTTCTTTTCTAATCCGAAGCAACTTTTCCCTGAAGGCATAATATATGCTGCTGAGTATATTTTTTCATTATTATCAATTTTCCTCGTCAGCAAACGATCGTAAACCTCATAGTCATATGTCGAATAAGAGATTTCGCCCAAAGTTTTTATCATATATTCCCAAGTTTCGATTTTATTAAATAATTTAAAAAAAAGTATTCTAAAGCACTGATCTTCCGGTGTATACTCTCCCTCATCATAAATCACATTTTTTATCAAATACTGGCTTACACGATCCGATGCCCTATAAGCATTCGTAAATTTATATTTTTGAATTATTTGATCTTCTGTCCATGGAAATGGTTTATTCTGCATTCGATTGAAGAAAACCTCCTGGCGTTTCACTGCAAACTCCCAATAAGTATCAAATACCCGTGTGGGCTCTAATTTTTCATATTTAAGTATCCTGCAATTTCGATCCTTATTGCTCACCATTCCTGTCATTCTGATTCCTCTATTACATCCAATAATCGTTTTATCATTAATCTATGATTAACATTGTAGAATAACCCCTCATTCAAAGATCTGTCCCACAAATTTAAATCCGACCAATCACCTTCCGTAATCTTTTCAAATGCAAATTCACTGGAACGTCCTCCTACAGTCCCAACTAATGCTACCGGAATACCGGCACTCTTTGCCAATTCCACCTCAATGTCTACACCCTGTTGGGATTTATCTTTTTTAATTTTCCCTCCAAGGCAAATTAGCATCTCGCTCTTTTCCTTACAGATCATATTTTCGCGCATTTCCGGCAATCCATCTGCCAATACAAGAGTACATTTTTCTTCCAGTTCATCCAAATCATAATCCTTAATATATGCTTTATCCATATGCATCTCAATAGAATATTTTACATCAGAAGCATACAGGCTTCCGATATCAAATATTAATTTTTGAAACGTAGGATGTGCACCAAAAACCAATGTATATCCATTTTTAATTATTTCTTTTGAATAAACTAATAAAGCTTCCAATAAAGAATTATTATAAATTTCATCACAATCCGGAAACGCACCGGAAAGAATAATTCTCTTATCACGCCGTACTACTTTTCTGCCAGAAGCATTTTCCAAATTCATAATATAATCATCATAATTTTCTTCTATTATCTTAGCATCACCAACCTGCTTTTCTCTACATCCGTGATTAGACAGCAAAAATAATCTATCATTTCTTTGATATATTTCTTCTTTCTTTATTCTGTTAATAAATTTTTGAATATCATTCTGTTTTGGATTTCTCCCAAAACATTGAATATAATGCTTTCGAATTCCTGAGGCATATAAATCTCTTGTTTTTTCCTTATATTCAACCTCATATGCCAGTGTAGATCTTTTATCTCCTACCAGCTTAATTTTATTTTCGTTGCACATATTATTTAAATACTCAATATATGTGTAAACTTGATTAGATGAATTCATAATAAGTTGAAAACATTTTTCTTCTATTTCATCTACAATTTCCACCAATCTTTCATTGTTATCAAATTCTTCCCTCTTATAGCTAAGTAACGGTCTTTCACCTGGGCGAATTTTCATTTGAGAATATGATGCATTATCAATTTGAATCCACAAAATAGGAATGTTATATACAAGTGCATAACACAATTCCTTTATAATGTAAGAAGAATACTGTGCCTCTTCAGTCTGTAAAAAAATCAACACATCACTTAATTCTAAATTTTTATTTATATCTTCTTGTGCGTCATTTCCTACCTCAACATGAACAACATCTCTGTATACATTTCTTTCCCGCGTCAAAAGTTTTAATTCATCTGCCAATTTTGCCGCTATATGCTCTCCATCACTCCTGCGATGACTAATAAAATATAACACTTCATCTTGATAGAGCGGCGATAATGTCTGTGCAATAATTTTTCTGGCAAAAACTTGTGCAATGGCTCTCATATTATTTTTCAAAGGATTTCTATTCTCATTACGGCATGAGACATCATAACTTTGTTTTTCAGACACCGGCTCCGGCGGTTTTCTGCACTCTGGGTTATTCTGCATTGCCACCGCCCATATTCTACTTTTTGCATCATTATATTTACAAATTAATTTCAATATAAGGGAAGTATATTCACCATTTTCAGATGTAAAAAAAACTAAAATATCATTTTCATCTGCTTCCTCTGTTAATAACTGATTTATCTGAAATGGAGTTGAAACATACAATTTATTAGCAACATAAACATCTAATATTTCCTTACATTTATCAAAAAATTCTATTGCATTTTTTATTTCTTTCATTGTAAGTTCTGGTGTACAAAAGATAACTTTCATGTCATTCTCCCCGATAATGTGCAAATCCAACAGTATTCCTGCTATATGGTATTCCTTGTATTCCCTTATTATAATTTGTACTGATATATCCGAGGAACTCCACAATTAAAGATTCATCTTTACAAACAGTATGATTACGACCTCTTCCTATTAACTTGTCATATTCTTGCGGGATGTCAATTGCATTATTACCAAAATAATAGAATTCTGTTGCTATTAACACCCTGTCTGCCTGAGTGTCCCGATTCAAATTTGCATAATTAATACTTCCATCTTTCATGCTGTGATGGGAAGGTTCTTGCATCCACCTATCATCAACATGATGATATATATTATCTCCATACATATGAATTATGCCTTTGTTAAAAACCGGACGCTTACTTTCAAATCTCGCGTCTTCCCAATATTCATCAAAGGTTACAACTTCACTTATTTGCATCAGTACAACCAATTTTCCTCGTATTGAAGTACCCGCTGCACCATATGCAGCAACCCAATCTCCGGCCTGAGCACTTTTTCGAATCCTTGGCTTACAGGTTGCAAGAGTACAATAATTAAAATACGGGTTGGGAGCAAATCCATAATCTCGCGGTATAACATAGGAATATAATTTCATGGCTGGTCTCCTAGCATGTATAATGTATCAAATCATCAGGATTGCTAATTCTTGGTGTTCCATCCGGCTTCTCCCAATCCATATCTTCTCCATCAATTGCTCTCACAATTTTTTCTCCGTTCCATCCCACCAAGCAATGCCCATATTCGTACAATGCCGGCGGAATGTCCTCTTCCTTAGCTCCCTGCAAATAAACCCCGACTATTCTCTTGCCCATTTCCGCAGCTGTTTTAATTTCCCAATTTACATAATCACTTTTGGCTGTATCCTTACCTATCAGCACAGCTACTGTTCCCGCCCACCTCATTTGTGGTTTTATTAATTCTTGTTTGATATACTGCTCATTTTTTGCATTATTCTTCAGCTTGCTTTCATAAATAGAACTATCACGCATATCGACTCCATGCCTGCCAATCAAATTCTTGAATGCTTCGATTTTGTCTGCATCCTTGTGATGATGCGATACAAAAACATTTTTGATTTCTTCTGCCATAACCAGTCCTCCTGAATCTATATTTTTTTCCTCCGTCATTTCATGAACCATAAGATTGACTACTATCGTCTTAACGATTGTTCTTCCTGTTAAGCGCAAAAAGATTCCGAGCAATATTACAGTAGTTGTTAAAATGATATTATTTACTTTTCTTTATGACATCGTTCTGAATTTTTTCCTCTTTATCAACAAAATGCTATATTAATATTTAAGATTATTATAATATATTAGGTTCTAAAAATTCTTTTTTACACCCCAATTATGTTATTTTATGTCTGAAATAGAACAATTTCTCGCATAAAATCAAAATATCAAACCTCAGCCGCATTTTTATCTGTTTGAGTCATATTTTTTATGATCTGTTATCTGCAATAAATACCTCTGCGCCCTTTGAAAAGCTGCAAATATTATAATTTGCATTTCATTTCAAAAAGTTTCAAGACTAAGCAGTCAAACAAATGTTTGATTCATCTAGTGAAAAATGCTGAATATAAACTGCTCTGTCATTGACAATTTTACACCCGCCTATTAAAATAAAGGAAATTTTGACAGATTATGACAGACATGAGGAGGCAGACTATGAAAATCTATGTGTATGATATGGTTGATTTTGAAGAGGAAATTCTCGGAGATATTCAAAAAGAATCCAATGATGAAATAATTTTATCAAAGAACAGCCTGACGGAAGAAACGATTGAAGGAGCGAAAGGCTGTGACGGGATTTCCGTTCTCGGCTACAGTAAAGTAAATGAAGCGATTTTGAAGAAGATGAAGGAATACGGCATCCTCTATCTTTCCACCAGAACCATCGGCTATGATCACATCGATGTCAAAGCTGCAGAAAAGCTTGGCATTCATGTCTTCAACGCTTACTATCATCCAAACAATGTGGCTGATTTCACCGTGATGATGATGCTCATCATGCTCAGGAAGGCGAAAATTTCCATCTGCCGTGCCTTGGTCAATGACTTTTCTTTGGATGGACTTCAGGGTAGGGAAATGCGGAGTTTGACCGTGGGAGTCATTGGAACGGGAAAGATCGGTGCCACCGTGATCCAAAACCTCAGCGGTTTCGGATGCAGAATTCTTGCCTGTGACAAATACCATAACCCTTCCATAGAAAATCTGGCCTCCTATGTGGACCTTGATACGCTCTATCGGGAAAGCGACATCATCACACTCCATGTACCGCTGACCGATGAAAATTATCATATAATCAACTATGAGACCATCCACAAGATGAAAAAGGGTGTGATCCTGATCAATACCGCAAGAGGGCAGCTGATCGATACCGAAGGTCTGATCCGCGCTCTGGAGGAGGAATATGTGGGCGGCGCCGGCATAGACACGCTCGAGGAAGAACAGGGGATCATGCATGTGCATGTGGGCACAAAGATCGTGGACAAGCGCTCCCTTCTGTATCTGAAGCAATTCCCCAATGTGCTGTACACCCAGCATTACGCTTTCTATACAAAAGAAGCCACAGAGTCCATGGTACGCTGTGGCATTACTTCCATCCAAAGTGCTGCAAAAGGAGAAAAAAGCATCTGTGAGGTCACAAAATTTCCCCGTTAAGTATCACACTTTTAATGGAAAGATCTTCTTTTCTTAATAAAACCAGATTGGCAGCTTTACCCGGCGTAATGCTGCCATATTTTTCGTAGATTCCCGCGCTTTTTGCGGGATTGACTGCCGCGCATTTCACAGCAGTTGTAAGCGAGATTCCCGCTTCCTTTACCGCCCATCTCAGGCAGTCCATCAGATTTGTCACCGAGCCTGCCAGATTACCGTTCTCAAGGCGGGCATACCGGCCTTTTACCTCCACCTTCTGACCGCCCAGTGTGTAAGTGCCATCCTTAAGCCCTGCTGCCCGCATGCTGTCACTGATAAAAATAATACGGTCCTCTCCAAAGAGCTTAAGGGCCATTCTGACAGCAGAGGGATGCACATGGACACCGTCACAGATCAGTTCCGCCTCTGCCTTTGCATCCACTGCGGCACCGATCACGCCTGGATTTCTGTGGGTAAATGGTGTCATGGCATTATACAGATGGGTCACATGACTGACTCCCGCCGCAAATGCCTTTCCCGCCGTATCGTAGTCTGCTCCGGTATGGGCAAGGGAGAGTACCGTTCTTTTCTTATTATCACGGATGAAATCCATTGCCCCATCGGTCTCCGGCGCAATATCCACAAACCGGATCATTCCTCCGCTCTTTTCCTGCATCCGGTCGAACATCTTCTGATCCGCTCTCCTGACATAGTCCGGGTTCTGGGCGCCCAATTTCTCTTCGGACACAAAAGGCCCCTCCATATGGATACCGCAAAGTACTGCTTTTTTTTCTTTTTTACCCGCCTCCTGCTGTTTTCTGAATTCACAGGCCACTTCACAGCTTTGCTGTAGCAGTTCCTCAGGAAGCGTCATAGTGGCAGGCACGATAGTGGTGATTCCATTCTTTGCTTCATAGCCGGCAATCTCGTCAAATGCCCTCATATTGCCGTCACTGAAATCCGCTCCCATACAGCCGTGAAAGTGAATGTCGGTAAGTCCCGGAATGGCTATGCAGCCTTCTCCGGCAAGCACTTCCTTCTCCTGCCGGGGCTGATCTGCAAACTCCATTCCTTCTATATAAATATCTTTGGCTTCAAATCTGCCTTCTTCCGTGTATACACAGGCATTTCTGATGATCATTTCAGGATTCCTTTCGGGGAAATTATCTGCTCTCCCTGCGGAACTGGACAGGCGTCATCCCGTAGGATTTCTTAAACAGTCTGTTAAAATGCTCCACATTCTCATAGCCTACCGTCGCTGCAATGCTCTCCACTGTCTGATTGGATTCCTTTAGCAGGCTCCTCGCCTTCTTCATCCTCGCCTTCTTTACAGCCTCCTGGAAGGTAATCCCCGCATTTTCTTTGATGTATTTGGAAAGGTAAGGCTTGGAGAGATTGAAATTCTCTGCCAGTTCATCCAGGGTAACGTCCTTGTAGTGATTCTTTAAATAATTCATGATGTCTACAATACGCTCTTCCCGTCCTTCTTTTATGTTTTCACTTTCTGCCATCTTGTTACCTGCAGACACAAGCGCTGCAATGGAACTCTTAATGATATCTTCATCGATACCAACGCCCCAGTACATTTTGCCGTCCTTTACAATGCCCACATAGGCAGCCGCCTTGGATGAAGAGCCTTTGGAAATCGCATTTTCCTCGTAAACAGAAAGCTCATAGCTGACGCCGAAATACAGCTTGATGGCGTTGCTGACAGCATCCAGTCGTCCGTTACCGGAGGTCTCGATCACTCTTCTCTCCTTATTCTGCTCGATGGTTACTTCCGCAGTAATACCTTCCTTTGTCTGCTTGAAATGACATTCGGGAATGTTAAATACTTCTCTCTGTTCAATATAATTATCTTCAAAAATCTGGTAGATGTCAGAGGGTGCAAGTTCGCTGTGCTTTCTGTCGGAAACACCCTTCATCAGATAGCCCACTTCCTCTTTCATCTTATCCGGCAGGGAAATGCCGAAGTTCTGCTTCAGGATAAAGGCAATTCCGCCCTTGCCGGACTGGCTGTTGATACGGATTACGTCGGATTCATACTCACGACCGATATCTTCGGGATCGATAGGAAGATATGGCACATCCCATCTTCCGCCACTCTTGCCTTCCTTCCACCACGCCATGCCCTTGGAGATAGCATCCTGGTGAGAAGAGGAGAATTCGGTAAATAGCAGATCTCCCGCATAAGGAGCACGTTCATAGACTCTCATACCAGTCAATAATTCATAGGTTTCGCGTATCTTGGGAATATCGGAAAAATCAAGTCCCGGTTCCACACCGTGGCACACCATGTTCATTGCCACCGTAATGATATCCACATTGCCGGTTCTCTCTCCGTTGCCGAACAGGGTTCCCTCGATTCTGTCTGCACCTGCCAGCACACCCAGCTCCGCATCGGAGACACCGCATCCTCTGTCGTTGTGGGGATGCACGCTGAGCACCACATTTTCCCTGTATTTCAGGTTCTTGTGGAAATATTCCACCTGGGAAGCGAAGACATGAGGCATTGCAATCTGGACCGTAGTGGGAATATTGATAATCGCTTTATTCTCCTTTACGGGCTTCCACACATCCAGCACTGCATTGCACACATCCAGCGCATAGTCCACTTCTGTTCCCGGGAAGCTCTCAGGGCTGTATTCAAAGGTAAAGTTACCGTCTGTTTCATCTGCCAGCTGCTTTAACAGCTTTGCACCATCAATCGCCAGCTGTTTCACTTCCTCTTTACTCTTGCGAAATACCTGTTCTCTCTGTGCCACAGAGGTTGAATTGTAAAGATGGATCACGGCATGAGGCGCACCCTTCACCGCTTCAAAGGTCTTCTTGATAATGTGCTCTCTGGCCTGAGTCAGCACCTGAATGGTAACATCCGAGGGGATCATATCTCTCTCGATCAGGGCGCGGATAAAATTATATTCCGTGTCGGAGGCTGCCGGGAATCCCACTTCGATTTCCTTAAATCCGATGTCTACCAACATCTTGAAAAACTGTAATTTTTCCTCCAGATTCATTGGCTCAATCAGCGCCTGATTGCCATCCCTTAAGTCTACACTGCACCAGATGGGTGCTTTCTCAATGGTGTCTTTTTTTACCCAGTCATAGGTTGTCACCGGGGGCATAAAATAAGATTTTCCATACTTTTCCGCTGCGTTCATACTTTTCCTCCATTCGGCTCTTTGCCTTACTTTTTCTTTTTTCACAGAAATTTCCTGTGACACAAAAAAACTCTATGAAAATGCTCCTCACACTTTCATAGAGACGTAACTTCTTACGCGGTACCACTCTACTTCACGGCTGTTGCCATGCTCTCATCAGACACTATCATGTCTTTTCCCTTCTACGGCGGGATTTTCCGTCTGTACCTACACAACTCCTTTGCGCTAAAATTCTGTCAGCTATCAGAGTCTTCAGCCAGCTGCTCCAAGGTGAGTTCACTTTCCGCTAACGGCTGCCTTGCACCTCCCGGCAGCTCTCTGATTTCCGGCTTTCAGTTACTATTCCTCTTCCTCGCATTTACCATATGCAATTTCCTTTGACAGATTAAATACTATCATACTTTCTTGATGTTATCAAGGAGTGATTTTAATCAATTATATTGATTTATTTTATCTTTCCTGTTATTCAGATTGTTTGACCTCCCACTCAGTGGTATAATGTACGCGAGCAGAAAACCAAGCGACACCGAAGGTGGCATTTGGTTTTCGCCGCGATAACGAGCAAGCAGACTGCGAGGTGACAAAAATGACAGAGGAAAAAATCTTCAGCAAAAACAGTACTTTTCAAAAATTCGAGGTACTGAAAACCAACCGCAATAAACGCTACCGCTATCATGAATTTCTGGTTGAAGGTGTCCGCAGTCTTAATGAAGCCGTCAAAAACGGCTGGAAGATCAACTCTCTTCTTTATGACAGGAATCATTTGTCCGACTGGGCAAAAGATATGATAAAAACTGTCCGCACAGACAAAAATTACTGTCTTTCGGCGGAACTTATGAAAGAGCTCAGCAGTAAAGAGGACACCTCGGAGCTGATGGCTGTAATTGAAATGCGCGAGGACAGCCTTGAAACGGTACCGCTTTCTGACAATCCTTTTATCGTTCTTTTTGACAGGCCCTCCAACAAGGGAAATCTCGGGACCATGATCCGTTCCTGTGATGCGCTTGGCGCTGATATGCTCATCATCACCGGGCATTCCGTAGACTTATATGATCCTGACGTGGTGGTTTCGGCAATGGGATCGTTCTTCAACCTTCCTGTGATCAGAATCGCCGACAACAATGTACTTTTTGAATACATCAGTGAACTCAAAAAGAAATATCCTGATTTCACCACTCTGGGGACTACTGCCCACAAGCAGCATCCCATTTACTCTGCAGACCTGACCGTACCCCTCATGTTGATGATGGGGAACGAAACCATGGGGCTCAACAAGGCATTTAAAGAGTATTGCGATCTGCTCTGCACGATTCCCATGTCAGAAAAATCCTATGCTTCTTCTTTTAATGTCAGCTGTGCCGCATCTATCCTGATGTATGAGGTTACAAGGCAAAGAGGAATAAAATAATAGGGCAGGACTGCTTTGAAGTCTTACCCTATTGAATCACACATGATTATGATGAAATGCCTGCGTTTTCTAAAAGTTTTTTCAGTCTGGCAATCTCTGACTCCGCTTTTTCGAGATCATTCTGCTTTTCAATCAACTCATTCTCTTTCTCTGCTAATTTTTCTGTAAATTTTTCTTTGATTTCATCCAGCTCTGTTTCATGTTTTTTCTCAATAATATCAATATCCAGCATCAGAGATTCATCTGTCATTTCATTCAGCTCCTCCATTTCCTTATAGTGGGCATAAATGTGTTCATACAGCTTATGGGTATATCTTTTCAATTTCTGTGCATCCTGAAAAGTAATATTACCCAAAGCAAGATTCTCTTCTATGCTTCCGATTATATCATTCTGTATCAGGTTTTTCAACGCAAGAAGGTTATCTTTTGAACGGTTGAACGGTATTATTAATATTTTCTCTATTTCAAAAGATAATTTACCAATACCATGGCACCGCCAAGGATCACCAACACGATTCCCGTAACCCGGTTTAAAGTTTCGGCAGATGCTTTGTTGGCAAACCTGGCCGCAATCCTTGCCCAGAGCAGGGTAAAGACCACGCAGAGAACCAAAAGAAGGATATCCGGCATTCCGCCGATGGTAAAATGCGATACTGCTCCCGTAAATGCAGTGAATGCCATAATAAACACACTGGTTCCCACCGCTGTCTTGAGTTCATAGCCAAGCACACTTGTGAGGATCAGAAGCATCATCATTCCGCCTCCTGCTCCCACGAATCCGCAGATAAACCCGATCATGCATCCGCAGATAACCGATTGCACAAAGCGCTTCCTTTGAGATACCGATGCCATACTTTCTTTGGTGGTCATAACCGGCTTTGCAATAAATTTGATTCCGAGAAGCAGTGTCATTACCATGGAGAAGCTTCCCATTGTCTTATTGGGTACGAGACTTGCAACATAGCTTCCAAGCATGGTGACAAGAAGCACAGATACCATCATCACCATACCGTTCTTGATATCCAGATTCTTATTCTTTCCATATGTATAAGCGGATACCGCACTGGCGAGCACATCCGAGGCAAGGGCAATTCCCACCGCCTCATAAGCAGGCATATCGAGAAATGTGATCAGCATGGGGGAAATCACCGCTGCGGCACTCATTCCCGCAAACCCGGTTCCAAGCCCTGCTCCCATGCCTGCCAGAAAGCAAACGATCAGTTTTATAAAAATATCCATATAATTCATCCTTTACAGCAAATTTATTATTTTATGCATGAAAAATATCATACAACTTTTTCCATTTAAAATGTAGCAAAATCACTAAAATTTAATATTTTTTATAGAATATTTATAAATTGACTTTCCCTATAATATACTCTATCATTAAAAATGTAGTTTATTCTTATGAAGGGAGGATTATGCTATGGAAGGAAATTATGATGCAGCCATTGCAGCTGTCGGCCTTGGTTTTTATGCAGTTTATATGATTGTAATGCTGGCAATCTGTGTACTCACTATCGTTGCATTGTGGAAGGTATTTGTAAAAGCAGGTAAACCCGGCTGGGCCAGCCTGATTCCCTTTTACAATACATACTGCCTGTACGATATCGCATGGGGCAACGGATGGTTGTTCTTATTGACATTTGTTCCCTGCGTCGGCGCTATCTTCGGAATCATCATGTTATTCAAGCTTGCAAAAGCTTTCGGTCAGGGCACCGGATTCGGATTTGGTCTTTTATTCTTAAATACCATTTTCATTTTGATTCTGGGCTTTGGCAGCTCCGAATATATCGGACCACAATAATGTCAAATCCGAAAAGAAAGTCAAAAACGGTCACACATCGTGTGACCGTTTTTTTATGATCAGTATCTCCATTTTCTTATTCTTTCACTTCCCCGTGATAGCCTGTCACTGTATAAACATTTTCTTCCCTTTCCGATAACGCAAGGTCAAGTTCAAAGGTACCGTCTTCAACCAGGGCAACAGAAGAAAAGACAGGAATAAAAATCTGAATCTCTTCTCCCTCCTGCAGCAGACCGGAAGGATTCTTTTCCACCACCGCTGTGTACAGAACACCCTCTTCTTCGACCCCGTTTTCCATGGGCTTTTCTTCTGCTTTTTTTACTTTCACGACTATATTTTTCAGTTCTGAGACATTCTGTTTATTGTAATCCTCCGGGGCTGCATCCTCGCAGACTGCATCATTCATAGCACTGTCCGTTTTTGCTGATTCCTTAACCGCTCCCGATGCACCCTCTTCCGTTGAAAATGCTTCTGCCGCAGCCATGGAACTCTCCACTTTCGATTCTTCTGCTTCCTCTGCCACCGCTTCGTCATAGTATGCACTTTCTGTTGTAAAAGCCGGTTCTGCTGCACTCTCTGACATAAATTTGCTGCCTGCTTTTTTCATCACAATCACGGTTGGAATCAAAATCACTGCACAGATAATGGCTGCTGCCAGTGCAGAATATCTTCTCATAAATACTGCAACTTTTGTTTTCTTTTTGATTGGTGCGGGTTCTTTACTCTCTTCCGCTTTTGCTTCTGCCGGTGCGGATTTTTCGCTTAAGCCTGCTTCGATTCTGTCCCACAGATCCGGAACTTCTGTTTCTGCAAGCTCTTTGTATGCTTTTTCAAAGTCTTTCTTCATATCCACACCTCCTTAGCTTTTTGATTGCATTCCGGTATTTCCATGTCACGGTTCCCATGGGAATTCCCATGGCCTGTGCGATTTCTTTAAAGGTCATCTCGCCGAGCACCTTCAGGGAAACTACCTGCCGTTCCGACGGTTTCAGGGTTTCAAGCGCCTCCTTCACCGTCATATCACGGATCACGCTCTCCTCCACTTCACTTCCCGTCTCTTCCTTATAGAACTGTTTCTTTGTCTGCTCCTCTTCCTCCGGTCCTGCCTCAATATCCTGCATCATGGCAGTCAGCTCTTCCCGTCTGTGTTTTCGGATATAGTCGATTGCCATATTTCTCGCCATGGTGGCGAGATACCCTTTGTGACCTCCACCGGGCTTAAACTGATCCGCCTTGTCCCAGAGCCTGATAAAAAAATCGCTGGTGACATCTTCGGCATTTTCCCTGTTTTGCAGCACCTCATAGACGATCCTGTAAATATAACCGATATAGGCTTCATAAATTTCCTTAAGACCGGTTTTATCCCCCTGTACCATCCGTGCCACAGCCTGTTCAAATTGCTGGTCGTTCACGGTTTCCTCCCTTTCTGTATATAGATACGTTTACTTTTCCTGTTTTTATGGCAAGGCAAAAATTACTTTCTGCAAGCACAGTCATGAACAAAAGCCGCAGGATAGAAAACATCCCACGGCTTTCCGCTTCTGCTTTTTATTATAACGCTTTGATTCTGTCCACTGCCTCAACGGTATTCTCATAGCTGCCGAAGGCCGTAAGTCTGAAATAGGTTTCACCGCTGGGTCCAAAGCCTGAGCCGGGAGTACCTACCACATTTGCTTTTTCCAGCAGATAATCGAAAAATTCCCAGCTTGTCATGCCATTTGGTGCTTTTAACCAGATATAAGGTGCATTCACACCGCCGGATACGGTATAGCCTGCCTCCTTCAATCCGTTTAAGATGTAAGCGGCATTTTTCATATAGTAGGAAACAAGCTGCTTTACTTCTGCCTGACCTTCCTTGGAATAAACAGCTTCACCTGCGCGCTGCACAATATAAGGTGCGCCGTTGTACTTGGTGCCATGTCTTCTTGCCCACAAGGAATGAAGGGAAACATCTCCGCTCTTTAAATCCTTGGGGATAACGGTGTAGCCTAAGCGGACACCGGTAAAGCCCGCATTCTTGGAGAAGGAGTGAAGCTCAATAGCGCAGGTTCTTGCACCTTCACATTCATAGATGGAATGAGGCACATCCTCCTCGGAAATATAAGCTTCGTAGGCAGCATCATAAATGATGACTGCACCATTTTTATTTGCATAATCAACCCACTCCTGAAGCTGGGGTTTAGTGATTGTAGACCCGGTGGGGTTATTGGGGAAGCAGAGGTAAATGATATCCGGCACTTCCTTGGGAAGCTCGGGAGCAAAATTGTTGTCTGCGGTACAAGGCATGTAGATCACATCGCTCCATGTCTCCGTCGCCTTATCATAAGTACCGGTTCTGCCTGCCATCACATTGGTATCCACATACACGGGATAAACAGGATCGCAGACAGCGATCTTATTGTCAATACTGAAGATTTCCTGAATATTACCGGAATCGCATTTGGCACCATCCGATACAAAGATTTCATCAGCGGCAATATCACAGCCTCTCTTCTGATAATCATTCTCTGCAATGGCATTTCTTAAGAACTCATAGCCAAGATCGGGTGCATAGCCTCTGAAGGTCTCAGCCTTTGCCATCTCATCCACCGCACCGTGAAGGGCGTTTATGATGGTAGGGGTAAGGGGCTGGGTTACATCGCCGATTCCCAGACGGATAATCTTCTTGTCGGGATTGGCTGCCGCATAGGCATTTACCTTCTTGCCGATTGTGGAAAATAAGTAGCTTCCGGGGAGCTTTAAGTAATTGTCGTTTACTTTAAACATGTTGTTATTCCTCCTGCTTATCATTTATCTGAGCTCTGCGAGCTAAATTTCAATCTCTCCTTCAAAAACAGTGGCTGCGGGCCCGGTCATATAGACCAGATTTTGCTGTCTGTCCCACTGAATCCTGAGGGAACCTCCTAATAGTTTAACAGTAACGGTGTCATTCGTCAAACCATTTAAAATGCATGCCACTACGGTTGCGCAGGCACCGGTTCCGCAAGCTAAGGTCTCGCCGGTTCCCCGCTCCCACACACGCATCTCCACATGCTCCTTATCGATCACTTTTACAAATTCCGTATTTGTCCTCTTGGGAAATCTCTCATGATTTTCAAAGAGGGGACCTATCTTCTCAATGGGAAGTCCTGCCACATCATCCATGAATACCACTGCGTGCGGATTTCCCATTGACACACATGTCATTTTATAGATTTTGCCGTGAACATCAATTTCTCCGGCAATAACAGGATCCTCTTCCCTGTCGGCAATGACAGGAATATCAGCAGCCTTTAAAATAGGAGCTCCCATATTGACTTTTACGGTCGATACCTTTCCGTTCTCTGTTGTAAGGTCAAGATATTTGACTTTGCCTGCACTGACGATACTGATATGCGTCTGATCCGTCAATCCCTTATCATACACAAACTTTGCCACACAGCGGATACCGTTTCCGCACATCTCCGCTCTGGAGCCGTCCATGTTGTACATTTCCATCTCAAAATCAGCCTCTGTGGAAGGATTGATAAAAATCACACCATCCCCTCCGATTCCGAAATGTCTGTCACTCAGTTTCTTTACCACATCAGGCTTTTTTTCCTGCGGGATACTTTCTTTTGCGCCGTCCACATAAATATAATCATTTCCGCATCCATGCATCTTCGTAAATTTCATACTTTTTCCGCTCCTTTGAATGAAAAAAATGTGATAAACCAAACCATCTGATTATAGTTTACCACATTTTTTCATCCCTTGTATCATATTCCTTGCGGTCAGGTATGCAAAAAGTGCTGTTTCCTCTCACGCTATAAGATTTTTTTCTTCTTAAAAATAAAAATACATCCTGCAATGACCACGAGGCTAAGGATAACGACTCCCGGATAGCCGTTCTCAAGCTCCGGCATATTCCTAAAATTCATGCCATACCAGCCTGTAATTAAAGTCAGCGGGAAGAATATGGTGGATATCACCGTCAGAAACTGCATATTCCGGTTCTGCTGGGCATCCACCTGTGCCTGATAAGCATCCTGGACCTGCTTGGCATATTCCAATAAATGGGCGGTTCTTCCCATAAGCCTGTCGGCACGGTCGGCAATGATTCCAAAATATTTCAGCCTCTTTTTGGCAAAGAATCCGTTCTCATTTTCCTCCAGTTCCTTCCCCATGTCCATCAGCTGATCATAATATCCGCGCAGAGTCAGAAGTTCCTTGCGGATAGGCATGATCTCATTCTGAAAACCCTCAATCACGCCATCCATCACCTTTTCCTCCATATCCATGATCAAGCTTTCATAACGGCCCAGGGTTTCCACATCACGGCTCATGAACTGTCCGATAAAATTGTAGATAAAATGTTCTCTGGTTTCCCCCTGCTTTGTCCTGTTCTGACGGATCCGCATGATCAGTCGCCAGGAAAAATCATTGTCATCTATAATCACGATATGCCGCTGATTGATAAAAAACAGAATCCGGTACCTGCTTCCCAGTACATCCAGAAGCTTTGGAATGCAAAAGAAGCCCGCAAGACATTCCTGCTGGGCTTCCATTCTGCAGAAGCTGACTGTCTGAAGACTGATATCACCTTCATACACCATTTCAGCCAGCTCCATCACTTCTTTTGCTTCTTTCGATGTAGCTACAAACACCGCCGATCTGTCCTCTGCCTTAAATTGTTCTTCATCGATAGGTTCCAGAGTTTCTCCCAAAGCAAGTATGATCACTTTACCACACCTTCCTGATTACCGGTATTCCGGTCATATGCCTGTTGATAAAAATATTCCTGGGAATTTAATGGCGTGTCTGTCTCCTGAATTCTGATATAGTTACCGTCGCTGAGCATCTGTCTGGCCTGCTGATTGTCACTGAGCATGGTAATGAACATCTCCCTCAGCTGCAGTTTTAAATCCCTGTCATGAACAGGGGCTGCCACCTCCACACGGCGCAGGGTATTCCGCGTCATGTAATCGGCAGAAGCTATATAAATTTTTTCCTGTTCCCCTTTTCCGAATATATAGATTCTGGAATGTTCCAGGAAGCGTCCAACAATACTGATTACACGGATATTTTCCGTAGCCCCCTCCACGCCGGGAACAAGGCAGCAGATACCGCGCACGATCAGATCTATCTTTACGCCTGCCTGTGAAGCCTCGATAAATTTATCAATGATCTTTTTATCGGTGAGGGAATTAATCTTGATACCTATGTAAGCCTCTTCTCCGTTTTTCGCTTTCGCGATCTCGTCCTCGATCATGGCGATCACTCTGTTTTGCAGACATTTGGGTGCAACAAGCAGTTCCTTTGTGGATTCCACCACTTCACCCATGGCAAGCGCCTGAAAAACACCGGCTGCCTCCTGTCCGATCTCCTGATCGGCAGTCATGAGGGAAAGATCCGTGTAAAGTCTTGCCGTTTTTTCATTGTAATTGCCGGTACCGATCTGAGTATAATATTCCGTTTTGCCCTCATTTCTTCTGGTGATCAGGCAGAGCTTGGAATGTACCTTGTAGCCGCCAAGGCCATAAATCACCTGACATCCTGCCTCCTCAAGACGTCTTGACCATTCAATATTGTTTTCCTCATCGAAACGGGCCTTCAGTTCCACAAGAACAAGTACATCCTTGCCGTTTTCAGCCGCTTCTATCAGTGATTCCACGATTTTGCTGTGCTTTGCCACTCTGTAGAGGGTCATCTTGATAGATACCACCGACTCATCGTTTGCCGCTTCACTCAACATTTCAAGGAACGGTTTCATGCTCTCAAAAGGATAGGAAAGCAGCTTATCTTTCTCTCTGATCTGTGCAAGAACAGATTCCCCGCTCTTAAACTGAGAGGATTTTTGGGGAATTCTCTTCTCAAAAAAGAGTTCCGGCTTCTGACGCAGAATATCCTGGAATTGAAACAGGAAAGACAGTTCAAGCGGGGTATTGTTTCTGAACACATACTCCTTCTTTACCTCCAGATAATCGCAGAGCGTATCCACGATATCTCCTTCCAGATCTCTTGACAGTTCGAGACGCACCGGTGCCAGCCTTTTGCGCTTTTTGATCATCTCAGCCATAAATTCACGATAATCAAGATCCTCATCATAGAGGGCATCCGCATCGATATCCGCATTTCTGGTAACCCGGAGGAGTGACTTGGATTTCACGAAATAACCGCTGAAAATCTTGGGTACAAAGTGGAGGATCAGTTCTTCCGCCAGCATATAAGTCCCCTCTTCACCGGGTATCTGGATCAGTCTGGGAAAGACACCGCTGCTGCAGGGAATGATCCCCAGCTTTTCCTTACCGTTCTTCTTCTCAAGCACGGCAACCGCATAAATTTCCCTGTTTCGAAGGAAGGGAAAGGGCTGTCTTTTTCCAACGATACTGGGAGAGATTAAAGGAGCAATCTCCTGATCAAAATACCATTCCAGATATTCACTTTCCTTATTTCCGATCTTGCGGAAATCCACCAGTTTTACTCCATAACCTGCAATATTTTCCAATAGCTCCTCATAAACAGCATCTTTTCTTCTGTTAAGCTTCTCCACCTCCGTGAGAATGGCTTTGATCTGCTCTCCCGGCGTCATTTCCGTTTTGTTATCACGGACTCCGGTGGAAAGAAGCTTCTGATCGATGAGAGTTCCCTGTTCATATATACTTTATTTTTGCTCATTTGTCTGTTCTCCTTCTTTCTCTCCGGCCTCGATAAAATAAGTCATATCTACTCTGCCAAGAGCCGCATCTGCAATATTGACGCAGCAGTTTCCCATACGGTCCACGCTGTGAAGAATATCGTTTAATGATGCTGTCATATTGGCTGCACATTTTCCCTTGCTGACTCTGTCCATATGTCCTTTGCGCATCTCAATATCAAGATCCAGTACCTTTTCTCTTCTCTTTCGGATTTTCTTTGCGCTGTCCTGATTACCCGTGGTCATAACATCGATGGCACCTGAATACATCTCTTCAATCACCTTAAGGCTCTTTTCCAGATCCTTCATGGCATCCTTGGAATACTTATATTTCTTTGCCATCTTATCCTCCAGGGAATCCGCAATATCATTACAGAGGATCCCCATACGTTCCACATCGCTGAGCACATACATGATCCCCGCAGTCTGGTTTGCCTGTTCCTCGGTCAGAACACCGGCAGAAAACAGTCCGCTCAGATATTCCGTAATTTTACTGCTCAAGCTTTCCACCGCCTGTGCCTTTTCATTCATGGAACCAAGCAGCGCCCTGTCCTCTTTTCTCGCCGCTACCGAGGCATTCTGAAGCAGCTCCTTGACGATGTCGCTGACGCGAAGTACCTCTCTTGCCACCAGCTGAAGCGCAGCGGTAGGCTGGCTCACAAGGCGCTCATCCAGATAGACAGGCTCTGACGGATGACCTGCTTCTTCCCTGCCGTCAGGGATGAGCCGCATAACGATCTTTACCATCAGCCAGAGAAGGGGCGTCCATAGTATCGTCATCACCAGGTTAAAACCTGTGTGGGCATTTGCAATCTGTCTGGAGATCACTTCAACCTCCGGTCCCTTAGGTGAAATTATTTTGATAATCTCCGCAAAGGGTGTCACAAACCAGATAAACAGAAGACTTCCCGATATGTTAAAAATGGAATGGGCAAGCGCTGTTCTTTTGGCATCTTTCGGCTGACCGATGCTGGCAAGGAGCGCCGTGATCGTAGTACCGATATTATCACCAAGCAGAATAGGAATTGCACCGGCAAGTCCGATGATACTTGTGACCTCGTCCGCTCCCGGCTGGGAGGCAAAGTTCTGCAGCACGGCAATGGTGGCACTACTGCTCTGCACCACCATCGTCATCAGAGCGCCCAACGCCACACCGAGCACCGGTATATCGGCAACTTTGGCTATCATATTGGTGAAAACGGGACTGGAGGCTAAGGGCTTCATCACGCCTCCCATGGTCTCGATTCCCAAAAACAGAAGACCAAAGGCAAATACTGTCTGTCCGATATTTTTTATTTTTTCCGATTTGGAGATAAAGGCTACGATAAAGCCTGCAAAGATGAAGAGATAAATATAATCACTGATCTTGAAAGCTATGATCTGCGCTGTCATGGTAGTACCGATGTTGGCACCGAAAATAATGGAGATTGCTTGTGGCAGCGTCATCAGCCCGGCACTGACAAACCCGATAGCCATAACCGTCGTTGCACTGCTGCTCTGCAAGACAGCCGTAACAAGCGCACCGGCAAGTACTCCCATGACCGGATTTTTCGTAAGCATCCCGAGGATTGCCTTCATTTTTTCTCCGGCTGCCTTCTGCAGACATTCACTCATCATATTCATGCCAAAAATAAAAATGGCAAGCCCTCCAAACAATCCAAATAAAATTTCCATTGTATGGTTCATTTCTGTTACCCCGCTTTTCTCCTAGTTTGGTTTCATTATACTAGGGCGACGTAAATTCCAGGTTATGCCTATGTCAAATCTATGTAAAATTTTATTTTTGACAAAAAAAGACAGTCTGTGCGGAAACTTTCGTTTCCGCACAGACTGTCTTTTCTGATAATTTGCTGATTTACACGTTTTATTTTAGATTACTGATTTTCTGTTGCTCTATAACTATATTTTTTTATTACTTTAGCAATGCAAGAACTCCCGCATTGCTTTGGTTTGCCTGCGCCATCATGGCGTATCCCACCTGTTCCAAAATACTATCCTTAGAGTATTTCACCATTTCCTCTGCCATATCAGTATCCCGGATTTGGGATTCTGCCGCAGTTGTGTTCTCCACAATATTTTCTTCGTTTGCAATGGTGTGCTCCAAACGATTCTGCTGCGCTCCTATTTTAGCACGATTGGCTGAGACCTTTTGCAAAGCTCCTTTTACAGAATCCATGGCACATTCTGCACCTGCTACTGTTGAAACATTCAGCTTGCGAATGCCTAAGATATCCGTATCCATCGCATCAATCGTAACGTACATTCCAACGCCTGATTCACTGCCGGATTGAATCCAGACATTTAATGTTTCTGTCTGATTCGGAGTAACTATCTTTCCTTCCTGCACCCCCGCAAGTGCTATATAGCGCTTAATAGGATCTTCCACACTATCATTGTAAGGAAATGATATACTCCATAATTTTGTATCTACAAACGTTTCATCAAATTGATCCTTTAGTAATTGAGTGGCAGTAGACGCCGCCATTCCAGCCTGATTGCTTATCGCAGAACTCAAGTCGCCCAATGAAGCATACTCAGTATAGTATCTGGCAGCTAATTGTGCCAAATTATTTATTTGGGAGGGGAGCGGAAGACCCTTTCCCACTCCAAAGCCAGCATTATTTTCCTCTCTACCAAATTCAGTCATAGCTGTATTATAATCAGTATACCGGTTTGCACCCAGATTAGTAATATGATCCCGGATCAATTTACTCATAGAATTAATCTGATCCTGTGTATACCTTTGACTACCGTCGCTACCGTACCCTTGACCGGTCATATAGTCCTTAATATTTTCCGCCATTTGTTGGAAAGTTCTCGTAACTTCTGTTATTTTAGAGGTATCCTTATAAATCTCTCCATAATGATACCACAAATATTCTGTACTATATGCAGATGCCAGACGTTTTATGGTATCCAGTGTAATGGTTTGACCATCAATTTCAACATCCTTTGTACCAACAGAAAAATTACCGCTCTTCAGTTCCTGAATCGCCTGTTCACGTGTCATACCTGCCGCAGTGTTCACATCCGTACCATCTGTTGCCTGTGTAAATAATCTTCTCTCATTGAATGTTGTAGTCTCCCCAATCCTGTCAATCTCCTGCAGAATCTGGCTGACTTCTTCCTGAATATACTGTCTGTCTTCATCGCTGTTCGTACCATTCGCCGACTTCACAGAAAGCTCTGTAATACGATGTAACATGTCATTTACTTCTGCCAGTGCCCCGTCTGCCACCTGACAAAGAGAGACTCCATCCTGAGTGTTCTCTACACCCTGTTTCAGACCTCGTATCTGCCTGCGCATTTTTTCCGAAATAGCTAAGCCTGCAGCGTCATCCGCAGCCCTGTTAATTTTATATCCTGATGACAGTTTTTCCGTTGATTTTACCTTGCTTTTTGAATTGATTCCAAACTGTCTCTGTGCATTTATAGCCGTAAGATTATGTGCAACAATATTCATGGTCATTCCTCGTAGCATACACTATTGTTTCATTTTATTTTATCGGTCTTATGCTTTTGATTATTTAGAGCAGAAATCCTCATTCTCAAAAAATCTAAAAATAAAACAAATATGTCCGGAAATCACATAAATACCTTGTTTCTATAAATAACCAACTTATTCGAACTCCCTAACTCAATCTGTATCTTAAACATTTTTGTTAGGGCGTTCTGTTGCGATTTGACTCCATTTGGTTTCAACTACACCAGTCACATGTGCTGTATGAGCTAATGTTATCAAGTTGTTATCTGTATTGTGTTATCACATATTAAATAAATCTGCATGTGTTCCTGTATCGACCAAGGTCAATGTCAGAATACCATCTTCTTTTAAATATATAAGTAGCCAATCCGGTTGAATGTGGCACTCTCTAAATCCTTGGTATTTTCCTTTTAATTCATGGTCTCTATACTTTTCTTCTAAAGGAATATTATTCTGAAGCATAGTGACGATATCCTCTAAAAGAGATATATCAAGGCCTCTCTTCCTGGCTAACTTCAAGCTTTTCTTAAATTTGCCAGTAAGTATCAATTCATACCGCATCAATCAAGGTCCTCCATGGCATCAGAAAAGCTACTGTATCTCTTAGCATTAGGATCTTTGCTGATTCTTTTCGCTTCTTCCATAGCCTCAATGACCTCAGGTTTATATTGTGGGACTGCTACATCAAATGGAAGACCTCCTCGCATAACACACTGTCTAAGGAATATATTCATTGCACTGGACATATCCATTCCTAACTGCGAAAAAAGCTCTGTAGCCTGCTTTTTTAAATTTTCATCAATTCTTACCTGCGTAGGTACTGTAGCCATATGAACACCTCCCATATAACATATTTGCCTATAGTATATACTCATTTCTTAATTCATATTATATGAAGAAAAACATTTCTTGTCAACGTTTAGGTTTACATTGTATTTTAAATGTATCGTTTTATCATAACCATCAATTTGATACCATTTACGTACACTCCGACGATTGCCCCATTTTACACCCTTAAATACGAATAAATCCCCTCCTCTATCTGAGCTTTACTTTAGACATCATCCAAGACAATTCCCGTGTCAGCTATTTCTGCTCTATAATCACATTTTTTCATTTCATCTAACCAATGTTTTTTGTTCTCTGATGTAAAGTACTCAATTATTTTCATCTTTTTGATTTCTCCTTGTTTTGGTATCCTTCCATGTTTTCACTTGAGCCATTAGGTCATCAATTATCCCCTGCATGCATTGTCAGAAGAAATGAAGAAACGAGGTCTGCTTTAATTCCATTTTCTAGCGGCAACAGACCATACAAGTAAGAGACAGATAAAGGAAAAAGACCTTACCCAAATTCCTTTCCAGTTTGGAAAAGAACTTCAGTAAGGTCTTCTTTATAATATAATTAATATAATATTTCACTTAACACATTTGCGTTAGATTCTGTTGCCAAATCGTTGCCAAAACTTAACACTTTTTGTTTGGAATAGGTGTAAATAAAGGC
This sequence comes from uncultured Clostridium sp., assembly GCA_945917985.1. GTDB lineage: Bacteria > Bacillota > Clostridia > Lachnospirales > Lachnospiraceae > Suilimivivens. The sequence continues at coordinate 26,087 of CAMEIH010000001.1, forward strand.
TCAATTTTCACAAATGGTTATTAAAACTCAATGATCACCTTATACAGATCCCCGTCGATCTCCACCTTCAGCTTTCCGCCCTGAAGCTCCGTAAAACTTCTGGCGATGGCGAGGCCAAGACCGCTTCCTTCCGTATTTCTTGAGCTGTCACCCCTGACAAAACGCTCTGTCAACTCATCGGGATTGACGTTCAGCTCATAGGCTGACATGTTCTTCATTTCAAAGTGAAAGCCTGTTTCCGTCTTTTCTCCCACCACATACACTCTGGTATGGGGCATGGCGTATTTAATGGCATTGGTGTAAAGATTTTCAAATACCCGGTAGGTTTTCTGACTGTCCAGTTTCAGGATCACTTTCTCCTCCGGCATGGAAAACCGGAAGATCAGATCAGCCTCCTCCACTTTATCCTCGTATTCCAGATACACCTGTCGGATCAGATTGCAGATGTCCACATCCACCGGATTTAAGGTCACATTGCCGCTGCTGGCCTTGCTGACCTCAAACAGATCCTCTATCAGAAACCGCAGTCTGGCAGTCTTTTTCTTTAACACCCCAAGATATTCCTCTCTTTTCTCTGGCGAAAGATCTTTTTCCTCAAGAAGCTCCACATAGGTAGTGATGGCCGTCAGCGGTGTTTTCAGATCATGGGAGACGTTGGTGATCAGCTCCGTCTTCATCCGCTGGCTCCTGACCTCTTCCTCCACCGCCTTTTTGAATCCTGTCTGGATGGAAGCAAGCTCCTTCTTATAGGATTCGAATACTCCGAAATCCTCCTCAAGGGAAGTATTCAGATTGCCCCCGGCAATGGATCTGGTTGCTGTGAGAACTTTCCTGTACTGTTCCTGAATTTTCTGCACATATTTCTTCAGTCCAAAGTAAAGCACCACCGAATACACGAAAAGGGCAAACCAGCCGAACATCCAGAGAACACAGGCAATTGCCAGAATAACGAAGTTTAACACTACTAACTTAAGGATCGTCTTATTCGCTTTTTCTCCCAGATCCACATGGAGAATCTCCTCCTTCAGTTTCTCAGTGTTTCTCTTCGCAAAGCCACAGATGCCCCGCCAGCATTTCACGATCAGGCTTCTCTCAAGAACAAACTCCTTCACCCCAAGGCTGACCACTTCTCCCAGTGAATTGGAAAGGTAAAACCATACGCCAAACAAAAAACTGAGAGAGACGAGATTGACCATAAAGGTAAGAACCGGATAAAACTGCCACGGCAACATGGTCAGATACTCCCGGTAAAAATCTTCAAAATAACCTCTTTTTGTGCTGTTCACCAGATATACTGTCAATTCCGATGCATAGAAAAACCAGAAAAGGCCTGCTAACAAGGAAAACTCTAAATACAGATGAGCTCCCTTTCCCTGATGAAGGGTATACCCTTTTATGAGTGGCAAGAACAGCGTGAGAACCAAAAGAACGAGCAGGATCACTCTGAAAACCTGAGGGGTACCTGCCTGATAATAGGCGTACCAATAGTAATACTGATCGCCTTCTCTTATTTTAGACATCGCCTCCTTCTGTTCCGTGGTCAGAGCGTAACAGACGGTCACATTCTTTGGTCCTGATATGGTATATCTGACACGATAGGAGTCTGTATCATCACTGTAGAAAGCAGAAACAATATTTCCGGAAGCATCTGATCCGATTCCGATTGTGTCCATGAAATCATTGCGCAGAGAATATCCTTTCATGATACTTTGGACTCTCTTTAGAAGGCTTTCTGCGCCTTCGCCCTTGACTGACACATCTTTCAGGAAACCGGCACTGTCATAGGTCAACTTAATATAATAGGGATATTTCTCATTCAGAGCATCATCCGCGTCCTCTGTTCCCAGCCTGCCAAGCTCACTCTGCGTATTTTTTACTTGTCTGCCCGTAACCGAGTCGATCATACAATAATCAAGATTCTGAAAAAGGCTTTCCTTCAGATTCTGCTGCCAGAAACCAAGGATATCATCCATGACTCTTCTTGCCTGTTCTTCACAGTTCTCTCCACTGATATCCGCATACTCCGCATCCCCGCTGTCGTAATCTTCCTTCTCTATGGAAAGGAACAAATCACTGTACAGAAGATTTTCTCCGGCGGAGATCTCCGCAAGCTCTTTATACAGCACAAAATTTGCCTCATAAAGCTGTTCAAGAAAACCGTCTGCCTGCAGAATATTCTCCTCATACCGTGACGCTCTTTCGTCAAATGCAGAATAAAATGCCATAAAAATAACTGCGGCAAGGATAATCAGCATCCCTGCAATCACCAAACTGAACTTTTTACTGTTTTTCGATTTTATATCCAACGCCCCACACCACCTTTAAATATTTTGGTTCCCGGGGATTTAACTCAATCTTTTCCCGGATTTTCCTGATATGTACCATGATTGTATCTGTATTGATCGCCTGCTCATTCCAGACCCTCTCATAAATTTCCTCCGCCGAAAACACCCTGCCCGGATTCTTCATCAGAAGAAGCAGTATTTTAAATTCAAGTGGTGTCAGCTTTACCGGTTTTCCGTCCACGCAAACCTCCACCGTCTCCTCATTTAATTCCAGTCCGCCGATCACATGAACCTTGTCATTGTTCTGCTGCTCGCCCACTGCTTTCAAAAATTTTCCGTATCTGCGAAGATGGGAATTTACCCTGGCAAGCAGCTCCATAGTGGTAAAGGGCTTCGTCACATAATCATCTGCGCCCATATTAAGACCCATAATCTTATCCACTTCCTCCGATTTGGCAGAAAGCATGATCACCGGAAATTCATATCCCTTTTCTCTCACCTTCATCACCATGGTGATGCCATCCATTCTCGGCATCATCACATCCACGATTGCCAGATGGATTTCCTTTCCTTCCTGTGCCTGCTTGCAGATACAGGCAAGTCCATCCACACCGTCCTTCGCCTGCAGCACCTCATAACCCTGATTCTTTAAGTAAATTTCAATTCCTTCCCTGATTTCCTTGTCGTCCTCTACGATCAAAATCCGATATGTCTCCATCTCTTATCTCTCCCTTATGTTTCCCATCACATTCAGCCGGGCATAATGCTCACATATGCATTGCCGAACTAAAGTATACCACATCCCCTCTCTTCCTGAAATGTCTCTCTTCCTCCTTCCGGGCTCTGCGCCTGATGGCTTCCATGTAAATTTTTTCAGCCTTTGCGGCGATCAGATCACTGTGATAATTCTGCGCCGTTACTTTTGCACCCTCTCTCAGAGTCTGAAGTTCTTTCTTTTCCAGAATATCCATCAGCTTTTCTGTGAATTCTATTTCCGACACACTTGTCATATATCCGTTTTTTCCATTAACTACAACATCTTCGATTCCTGTTGCCCTCACGGCAAGCACCGGTGTGCCTGCTGCCATTGACTCAATCAGTACGATACCCTGAGTCTCCGACCGGGAGGCAAAAAGAAACAGATCCGCCGCATGGCAGTAATTCCTGATCTCTTCGTTGGGAACTGCTCCCACAAAAGTAATTTCTTCCTGTACCCCCAGTTCCTCTGCCAGTCTTTGCAGATGTTTTCTCTCCGGTCCGTCACCCACAAGCAGCAGTTTAAAGTCACTGCCCCGCCTTTCTTTTATCAGCTTCACACTGCGGATCAGAAACTCTACATTCTTTTCCTTAGCAAGCCTTGACACACTCACAAAAAGATGCTTTCTTTCCTGCAAGTACGTCCTTCTTATCTGCGCCGCCTTTTCTTCGTCAGGCGAAAAACTGTCCATGGGAAGTCCTGTAGGCAATACGCTTACCGGCGGTTTTACAGAAATTTCTTCAAGATATTCTTTCATAAGCGGCGTAGGCGCTATCACCAGATCACAGGGTGAGGTGCAATGTCTGATATAGGACGGCATCAGCCGGGAAAGCCCGGACAGTCCCACGTAATGAAGATACTGCTCATATCTTGTGTGATAGGTAAAGACCAGCGGTACCTCATATCTTTTCGAGAGATACCTTGCTGCTTCTCCCATCATCATAGGGTGATGCACATGTATCACATCAAAATCTTCCTCCCGGAACCGCTCTTCGATGATCGGATCCAGGCTGTTTGGCACGGAAAATCCCCCTGCCACATTCCGAAGTAAGGAACCGTATCTCACCACGTCCTTCTCTTCTTCCTGTGCATCGTAGCTTGGTGCAAATACCACCACCTCATGTCCTATTCTTCTCAGTCCTTCGGTCAGCCGTTCAACGGAAACGGGAACTCCGGCAACAAAAGGCTTATAACTGTTTGTCATCATTGCTATTTTCATCGTCTTCGCCTCCTTTACCTTAAAACAGCATCGCCGAAGAAAAAGCCGGCACCTACAAAGACCAGATTCCAGACGAATATTCCGAGCGTGGAACTCACAATATATTTGCCGAGATTCATTTTTGATACCCCTGCAGGTATGGAGACCAGCGTTCTCAACATGGGAATCAGCTTACTGACAAAAATGCCGATGCCCCCTTTTTGCCGCACCCATTTAAGCTTACTTTCTATTGCCGGGCGCTGTTTCGGATATTTCCTCAGATATTTTTCCAGAAACAATTCGCCGCCTTGATACCCCAGAAAATAAAGGATAAGACTGCCTGTCAGACCTGCTGCTATGGTGATCAGAAGCGCCAGAAAGAAATTGATATTCCCCTTTGCTGCCCATATCCCTGCAAGCGGCATGATCACGCCTGCCGGAAATCCCGGCAGATTCATATACTCCAAAAGAACAATGATAAAAATGGCGATTCCGCCATAGCTTGCAAAATATCCTGTAATGGTTTCCACTGTCATAAATAAGACCTCCCTTTACTCTTTACTAACTATAACGCAGAAACCTAAACAAATTTCTGCACTAATTCCAAAGAATTTCTTAAGAAAGAGATAATTTCACATAATTTTTACATTGTTTTCACATGTTTATGATAGTTTATTGGGAAATAAGTTTTTAAAATAAAAGAAAAGTTTCTATGATGGGTTTCAGAAACATAGTCATGTTACAGGAGGTACCATGCGATATGTTGGCTTTTTATAAATTGTTAAATCAAAAAATGGATGCTAACCTTGCTATGTTTTGCTTTTTACTTACAAATATCATATTTTGGTTTCTTGCCGGCTCCCTCGCCGGTGCTCTGATTGCTGCGCTTTTGTTTGACAGAGAACTGATTGTTTCCTGTGCCGTTACCTTGGGAGCATGCCTTGCCCTTATTCTGGGTTATGTCAAAGGATATATTTTTGTGATTCGGCATTCGTGATTCATTTGCTTTTATCATAATTCCCTATATATAGTTACCCTAACCAAAGAGGCGAAACCGTTTTATCGGTTCCGCCTCTTTGCTTTCCTGCTCATTCACTGCGATTGCCCTGAGAAGGCAACTGCTTACCGCCCGTACGGCTTCGTAGATATAATGAATATCCGTTTCAAAGTTCCCTGCCTTTTTCAGGTATTTTTCATGATTCTCCCTCAGATACCGGACCGCTATTGTAAGTGACATGGCAGGCTCATTCTCCTTCTCCGAGAATATCGCTTCCTCCTTCAGATAATCTTCCAGCTGTCTTTCATACAGAATATGACTTGGCAGACCGCCCTCAAAAACAGGATTATGGGCAAGGGTGTAAAAATCCTCCACATAATGAAGCACCCAGCCAAGCATCAGATAAGAGAACCGGTTATCGCTTCCATGCTGTTCCAACTCATACATCCTTTTTTCGATCCTGTCAAAAGAGCTTTCCCAGGTATGTCCTTTTAAATAAGTGTGATACAAAAGATCGGGCAGAATGCTTCCGAAAAGGACCCAGCTTCTTTGCTTTGCTGTTTTCAGTGCCCCCTCCGAAAGCTTTCTTCGAAGCAGAACATTTTCCTTCAAATCCCTGATTGCATGGTAAAGGGCATCACTGTCTCTGTCTTTCACCACATATGCGTTTTTCCCGTGTACCGCAAAATCCGTCACACCGCCGGAATCGGTACAGATGCAGGGGCTTCCGCTTGCCATTGCCTCAAGAAGAACATTGCCGAAGGTTTCTGTTCCTGACGGGAACACAAAAAGATCACTGTCTGCATAGAGCTGTGCCAGCATTTCTCCCCGGACAAAGCCTGTCAGCTTTACATTCTCCATACCGCTGTTCTCCAGATATTCCCTGTAGGGTCCGTCTCCGGCAAAAAGAAATACTGTATTCTTTTCACCGCCTGTATGATTCCATTTCCGGATTGCATCAAGATAGATATCCAGTCCTTTTTCAAAGGACAATCTTCCCACATACAGACAGATAAATTTGTCCTCTCCAAACTGTTTTCTCCATCTGCCTTCTCTTTTCTTTGGTGTGTACAATTCGGTGTCCACGCCTCTGCTCCAAATGTCCAGATGAGTATAGCCTTGCTCCTTCAACTGATGGTATGTCTGCCGGGAAGGACACAGTGTCAAAAGCGCCTGACTGTGAAAATTCTTAAAATATGCCTTTACAGGTTTTTCTAACAGCTTTGCATGGAAGTATTGAAGATACTGGTCGATATTGGTATGAAAGGAAGTTACGAGCGGAATTCCCGTTTCCCTGGCAATCCGAAGTCCTTCATTGCCGATGGTGAATTCCGTTACGACATGGATAATATCAGGCTTAAATTCGAGAACCTTTTTCTTGATCATTGTATGAAAAGGAAGAGACAGCGCAAGTCTGCTGTTTGGTGAAAAAGGAACCTGAATTCCTTTAAACCGCAGAATGTAATCCTCCGCTGTCTCCTCCGAATATTCCGGTGCAAAAAAGATATGTTCAATTTGATTTTTGTCAAGATAACCGTGCAGCCTTGACAAGGTATTGGCTACGCCGTTAATTTCAGGGTAATAAGTGTCTGTAAAATAGGCGATTCTCAGTTTCATGTTCTTTTCCCTCATAATTTCATTTTCTGTACCTGTTTACATCGTACTATTTTGAAGGGAATCAAACTATCATAGAAAAATATATTTTGCGTAAAAATCCGGTAAAGCCAATTATTTCACCTGCTCAAGATCAAGCACCACCCAGTCGTCCTCCTTCAGGTCATACTCTCTGCCGCAAAACGGACAATGCCTGATCCTGACGGCGTCAAAGCTTCCGCCGCAGCCCCGGCACTGCACCTTTCGGATAGAAAAGCCGTAATCCTCAGGCTTTGTGATATCCTTGCAGAGCTTCATTCGAAAGATATCATTCTTTTTATAAATTTTACTGCCGCCGTCATGAATATCCGACATGAACAGGTTAATATCCAGATAACAGTATTTTCCTTCCACCTGACAGCTGTTTAATGTTGTGGTTCCCTGATAGGCAATATCCACAATATCACGGAATGCGTCCCCCGCCACTTTGCCCTGGCAAACCGCCAGATTACTCCTGTCGTCGGTAAAGAGTATGATTTTCAGAAGGGATACCACTTTACTCAGGAAATAGTCATAGGAAAATGCAGGATCGTATTTCTTAAGAAATGCTGTAATCTTAAGCCTTGCCTGATCTCTTCCCACAAATCTATGTACTGAAAACAACCCACGAAACAGACTGTAAATCAAAAACAAAACGCCAAAGAACAAATATCCAAAAAAAGAAAACAAAGGCATCATAAAAATTCCTATAAGAAGTGCCTGGACCACGTATCCAAAGGACGGTGCGCGCAACATCCCCACAAGTACCACCAATGCGATGTAGACCGGACCGACCAGCTTGGTACCACGAATCACGCTGAGGTTAACTTCATAATCAGAATAATAAAAGTCGGTAACTTTAGGAAACAAATCTGTCATCTGAAACCTTGTTCCGCAATAGGGACATCCTGCAAGCAAAGCCTTTACGGAGCTGATTGCACTACAGTTCGGGCAGCTGTACAGTTCATCTTCACTCATGCTGCCATCATTCATGTATGTGATCACCTGATAAAAGAGAGTATCCTTCTTTTTCTTAAACAGACATTTATTTCCTTTATAACATCTGACCTCTCTGGAATAATCATCCGCCACCATCCTGAGTGTATATTTTTGATCCTTAGCCGTCCAGCCGACCAGAGATTTTGGCTCTCCTTTTTTCCCGGCCCTATCCGAGAAACGATACTCCATACGGATGTTTCTTTCTTTCAACCGGTTTTGCTGTAGTTCCAGATAATACGCAATGTCCTGGTTGCCGCCTTCCGGCAAAGTTCCGTCTTTTGCCCACCTTGGCAGATCCCTTACAAAACTGTAATAGATTTTTTCTGTTTCTTCCATGACAGAATCTCCCCCGTTTTCTGTTTTCTTTCTCTATCCATGGTTTTCATAATTCTTTTATCTTAGATTACTATACTTTCTTTTTTTTGAAATATCTCTTCTCCGTAAAGCATATGTAAACTTTGAGTAAAAGCTCATTAAAACAAAAAAATCTTCGGACCGAAGCCCGAAGAACTTGTTAAAACATTTTTATTTTTGAATTATGACAAAGCGGAACCCTCTGCCTTAACCGCACACCTGAAAATCAAAAATCCTATGACAAACAGAACCGCAATCATTCCCACTCCTGCATTCATGCTGCCTGTCATCTGGGAAACTGCACTGACAATGGCTGTTCCCATAAAGGCTGCGCCTTTGCCGCAGATATCCATCAGACCGAAAAACTCGCCGGACTGATTTGCCGGAATGATCTTGGTAAAGTAGGAACGAGACAGTGCCTGAATACCGCCCTGGAACATTCCCACAAAGATTGCCAGAATCCAGAACTGCACCTGATTCGTAAGGAACACGGCAAATACTGCGATGCCGAAATAGGCTGCGATACACACCATGATCAGCTTTTCCGCTCTGTACTTCTGGGCCAGTCTTCCGAATAAGATTGCAAAAGGGAAGGCTACGATCTGGGTTACCAGAAGTGCCAGAAGAAGCCCTGTGCTGTCAAGTCCAAGTGCCGAACCATAGGCGGTTGCCATATCGATAATGGTATAGACACCATCGATATAGAAGAAGAAAGCAAGCAGGAATAAAAATACCTTCTTTTCCTTTTTCACATTGAGGAAGGTCCTGCCGATTCTTGCAAAGCTTTCCTTCACTGCACCCTTTCTTTTTTCCACATAGTGCTTTTGTCTGTAGGTCTTAAGCAGAGGAATCGTCATAAGCACCCACCATCCGGCGGTGATAAGAAAGGCAATTCCCATGGCCATCTCCATCGTGATACCAATCGCCCCGGCTCCCAGAACAACCACAAGGGAAAGTACAAACGGAATACAGCTTCCGATATACCCGAATGCATAGCCAAGGGACGATACTCTGTCCATTCGCTCCTCCCCGGTCACATCCGGCAGCATGGAGTCATAAAAGATCAGACTTCCCGAAAAACCTACCTTGGCGATCAGATAAATGACAAGAAACACAAACCAGTTTTTTGCAAAACCGAGACTGATACATCCCGCCGCACCTACAATCAGTGAAATGACAAAGATCGGTTTCTTGTACCCCTTTGTGTCTGCCAGCGATCCGCAAACCGGTCCCATAATAGCCACGACCAACGTGGCAAGAGATGCCGCATAGCCCCAGTATGCCAGATATTCCACATCGGAAAGTCCTGCATTGCCTGCCAGATAATTGAAATAGATTGGCACGATGGTAGTAATCAAAAGGGTAAAGGCGGAATTTCCCACATCATACAACACCCAGTTTTTTTCTTCCTTTGTCAATTTAAAGTTCATTCTTGATTCTCTCCTCTTCCACCTTCTCTGAGCCAAAGGTGTATTGATAAATCGGATTTAACTCTTTTTTTCCTTCCAGAAAACCACTATATTCATGGATCAGCGAAACAGCCTGAGTCTTTGCTTGACCATATCGGTCAGAAAGTTCCTTTGTGCTGTCTGCACAATCTTTATTTGACACATAGTTGATCACCAGTCCGTGGAGATCCTCATAATTTCCTGTCAGTTTCAAAACTGAATCAATCAAAAATCTCTTTCCCTTGGAAGGCGCAACCAACAGGTTCAGGTATGATACCATTCCTTTCAGTGTTCCCAATACCTGCGTGTTGTCCGCATCCTCAAAAAAAGTCTGAATGATCTCAGCGTTTTCCACGGAAGGTACGATATGTCCCGTGGGCTTATACCGGATGGGATCATGCCCGTCTTCTACCATCAGCATTCTGTCAAATTCGGCTTCGATCTCCGTGTGGCTGATGCCGCTTTTCGCAATTTTCTCATCCACATAGCCATGGCAGGCAACATCCAGTGCAAAATGACAAATAAAACCATACAGATAGGCAAGATATGCATGGTTTTCTTCATGCGCTCTCACCACCTCCGCTGCCGGACCGAAAAAATCCTTTCCGGCTCGCTTATGCATGTCATTTCCAATCTGCCTGACTCTGTTTTTGGAAAAGGGTTTATAGTAAAAAAAGATATCAGGTCCATGAAGTCCGATCATAAACAACTCCAGAAATTCTTCCACAATTTTCTTTTCCTTTTCCGGCAGATTTTTCCTTACTTCCTGCCCAAATCTGTAATGAGCGTATGTTGCCGGCATAAAAAGCCACCTTCCTCTCTACAAGATCTTACTTCCGTTAGCGGTAAGCTTAAACCGGAATCCCAGTATCTCTGCCGCTCCTCTGCACATCACCATTCTTCCGAGAAAAATATCGAAATACTCATACATAGTACAGATATTCTCATCAATCTGCAGGCTCAGTGTAATGACCTTCTTCTCCGTATTGATCTTCAATTTTGCCTCGGTGACGGCATAGTTGACCCTGTCATGGATATCAAAGGTAGACATGTCCTTGTTTCTCACCCTGTTTCTGCGCACATCGGTTTTATCCGCAATGATCAGAGCAGCCGATATGTAATCTGTAGCTCCTCCCGTAGACTCATCATGATTGCCGATAGCTGACACAACTGTCACTCTGTCCTCCAATGGCATATCCGTATTTTTCAGAAGATCATTTGCCAGAATGGCACCATACTCCGCATGGTGGGAACGATTGACAGCGTTTCCGATATCATGCATAAAGCCTGCAATTTTTACCAGTTCTATATCCTTTTCCTTATATCCGAGCTTTCTTAAAATATCGCCTGCACGCTCCGCAACCAGGATACAATGTGCCTCCGAATGGTCGGTATATCCTAAAATCCCGAGATTTTCATTTCCCTTTTTCAAAAAAGCAAGTATTTCTTTGTTTTTCTTTATCTCTTCAAATTTCAATTCATTTTCTCCGCCTATAATACAGAAAGAATAATATTCAGTACCCACAAAACAATGGCAACAATCATACCGATGATACAGAGGGTCTTACCGATATTAGCCTGTTTTGCTTTGCTGGAACCCGATCCCATTCTTGCTCTTGCAAAGCCAAGGCAGGCAAAAAGAATGCCAAAGAGTGGTATGATAAATGCAAGAACCACAGAAAGAATACCAAATAAAAGTGCCTGGGTTGCCGCACCGGTATTATCCACTGTCTGAACAGGGACAGATATTGTATTTTCCAGGATGTTTTCCTCTCCTTCCGGAATATCCTGCTGTAAGACCGTAAACAGCTGTTCCAGGCTTTCCTTATAAGGCTTCTTCTGCATACAGCCTACAAATCCATCCAGATTCCACTCACCGCCAAAGCTTCCCTTCAGCCATGCCTCCACATGAAGAACACCGTTTTCATAGGACCATTTCAGAAATTTAAAGCCTTCCATCATGGCATCCCCTGCACGATAAGCAGGTTCTCCCTTCCAGTCAGACATGGAAAACTGGTTTTTCTGAAGATAATCATTCATCACGAATTCCACGAAGTTCTCAGGTTTGTTTAAGGTTAAGTCTTTTGTAAATCTTGCCATTTTTTCTTCCTCTCTTAAATTAGATTTTAATTTCCATTATTTTAATATTATCATTACGTTTGATATGAATCAACTGAATTCCTGCCGGGATCCACGGAAGATGAGGCGTAACTGCCATACCGTTTACGATCACAGCTTCTCCAGCCCTATACATTCTTGTCTGCGTACTGTGTAAATGCCCACTCAGTATCAGCTTCACCATTCCCGAATTCACAATTCTCATAAAGCAATCCTGATTTTTTATGACCTCAGGCTGGTGATGCATAAGCAGTACGACATAATTGTTATCCCCCAAACCGTCAAGCTGCAAAAAAGCTTTGTCAGGAATTACTGCTTCATCAAAAAACTGTAAGGAAGTCTCTGTACAGGTATTGATGGAAGCAAAGCGGTATTTCCGCTTTTCCCCTGTTTTTTTATCTTTCTTTTTTACAAGATAATCATAGTCACTTTTGCCGTAAAATTCATTTAAAAATGACTGATAATGATAAAAAGAAGAACCTTTTCCATCCGTGTCCGCATCATGATTTCCCGGGCAAAAAAAGATTTTTTCTCTTTTTACAGACAAAAGCCCAGCTATCTCAAGCAGAAATCTCTTTGCCTGCCTGAATTCACACAGATCACCATGACAGGTAATATCACCGGTCACCGCTATGGTATCCACTTTTTTATCCCGAAGGGCTTCCTTAAGCCTTTCCTCAATATGATTCCATTTTTCCCTGATCTCATTCTCCGCAGTATCCCTTGAAAAATGCAGATCCGTCATATGCAGAATATTCATCTTTTGGCATCATACCTTTCCTATTTAATTCCGGAATGCATAAAGCTCTCCATAAACTGTTTTTGGAACAGAACAAACAGAATCAAAAGCGGTGCACACACAAGTACGGTTGCCGCACTGACATCACTCCACTGCGCTCCGGTCTCATAGGACATGGCAAACATGGCAAGGCCCAGGGACAGCGGTCGTTTCTCCACAGAATCCGTCATCACAAGAGGCCATAAAAAGTTATTCCACTGGAAGGATGCGGAGATCATACCAAAGGAGATATAGGCAGGCTTTAAAAGAGGAACATAGACTCTCCACAAAATCTGAAACAGATTTGCGCCATCCACCTTGGCTGCTTCCTCCAGTTCATAGGGAATGGTCTTCACTGTCTGCCTTACGATCAGTGTTCCCATAGCAGAAGCAAAGAACGGAAGCATAATACCGATTTTTGTATCTGTGAGTCCCCATTTAGCCATCATACTATAGTTTGGCAGAATCAATACCTCCGGAGCAATCATCATCTGAGATAAGAATATCACAAAGAGTACTTTTGAGCCATAAAAATCAATTCTGGCAAAGGCATATCCTGCCAGCGTGATCATGACAAACTGGGCAGCCAATACTCCCAAAGTAATGATCAGTGTATTCCCATAATACTTTCCAAAAGGCGCCGCTTCCAGCACTCTCTTAAAATTGTCAAGTACAGGCGCAGCCAAAGCGGTCAGGTCAAGCGCCAGATTCTGAGGGATAAAGGCAGTTCTGACCACCCAGAGAAGCGGTATCATATTGACCAGAAGCAAATCTGACATCAATGTCATTACTAACGTTTTTCCTATACTTATTCTTTTCCTTCTTTTTCTTTTGCCGTAAACAACGGGCTGGTACATCTTTCCTTTCCTCCCTGTCAATCGTTATAATAAGCCTTCTTATCCTGTCTGAAAAAGCTGACAGAAGTGACAACTAAAAGCAGCACCACCAGAATCACTGTCATAGCAGAAGCTTTTCCTGTATCCCAGTAGTCAAAGCCGGTCTGATAAATATAAAACAGAAGCATATTTGTCGCATTGCCCGGTCCGCCCTTTGTCATGATATAAAGATGGTCCACCATCTTATATGCGTTCGTCAGCGCGATGATCAGGACATAGATCGTGGTCGGCTTCAGCATGGGCCATGTAATGGAAAAGAAGGTTCTTGCCGATCCCGCCCCGTCAATTTTTGCTGCCTCAAATAATTCTCTTGATATTCCATGCAAGCCTGCCACATAAAACAGCATGATATAACCCGCCTGTTTCCACACAAGCATCACCATAAGCGCCCATATGGCTGTCTTACTGTCCGCAAGGAAACGCCATTCGGGATTAATATATCCTAAAAGGCCGTAAATTGGCGTATAGATGAACATCCAGATATTTGCGGCGGCTACCAGTGGAATAAAAGTGGGATAGGTAAAGCCAAGTCTTGCAATACCTTTTCCCCGATTTAAACTGTTTGCGAACAGTGCCATTGCAACCGCAAGCGCAATACTGACCGGAACAGTCACTGCAGCAATCAGCAGATTATTGAAAAAGCATTCCCAGAACACTTTGTCCTGGAACACTGCCTTATAGTTGGAAAATCCTGCAAAAACAGGTGTTATGGTTGATAAATTATCTATGTATAAACTACCAATAAAACTCTTGACAATAGGATAAATGGTAAAGATCACTAAAAAAACAAGAGATGGTGCAATCAAAAGCCATCCCGTCACGGTTCGTTTCCATTTATTCCTGATTTCTTTCTTCAATGCGCCTTGATAGGTCTCTCTCCTATCCTGCACATTTGTAGTCAAACCGGGTACTGTCATTTCCTGTCCAATATCCATTTTGTTTCCTGCCTTTCTTTTTCAGGAAAAGACCGGCTTTGACGCTCAGCCGGTCTGTCCCTCTAAAGTATGTATCTTTACCAGAATTTACTGATATGCCTTTAATATGTTTGTTGCGGTCTCCTGTGCAGTATTCAGTGCTGATTCTACATCGGACTGACCGGTCATGACATAGGAGATTGCATCATCAATGGCCTTCTGTACTTCTGCCTGATTATAAGTGGAAAGCTCTGCATAGCCATATTCAAGCTGATCTCTTGCCACCAGACAGTAGGGGAATTCTTCCGCATATGTTTTCATTCTCTCTGTCTCATAAGCACTTGGTCTTGTGGCCACATAACCGGTATCGATACTCCACTGTGCCACTCTCTCATCGTCTGTCATCCACTTGATGAATTCGAAAGCTGCCTTTTGTCTTTCCTCAGATACACCCTTAAAGATGTAGAAGTTACCGCCACCTGTGGGAGAACCGTAAGATTCATTCGCTGGAAGCATTGCCACGCCGAAATCAAAGGTTGCATTATTCTTTACGTTGGTTAAGTTTCCGGTAGTGTGATACATCATAGCTGTTTTACCTTCAATAAAATCGGAAGGTGTGGTGGCCCAAGCTACGATACCCTCAGGCATGGATCCGTCCTCTGCAAGCGATTTCCAGAAGGAAAGTCCCTTTGCTGTTCTCGCATCATTATAGTAAACCTCTGTACCCGTATCGTTCATCAGATTGAATCCGTTCTGCTGTGTACAGAAGGTCTGAAGCATCCAGTAAGCATATCCGTCAGAAGGGATTTCAATTCCGTATCTGGTGCTTCCGTTTTCTGTTTTGGTCAGTTTTGCCGCATATTCCTTTAACTCATCCCATGTTGCCGGGGCTTTTTCCGGATCAAGTCCTGCTTCTGCAAAGGCTTCTTTGTTATAGTAAAGTACGATCGTACTTCTCTGCCAGGGAATACCATATGTAGTTTCTCCGTCACGGCTGTTCATCATAAAGCCCTCGTAAAATCCGTTCAGCCATTCCTTATCTTCCTCTGTCGTGCAGAAGCTGTCCATGGGAACAACGGCATCCATGGCAAGCAGGGAATACAGATCGATAGAAAACATGATGGCAAGATCAGGTGTATTACCACCTTTGATGGCTGCCTGTACCTTGGTTCTGGTATCTGCATAGCTTCCTGCATAAACGGGCTTAACAGTTACGTTAGGATTTTCTTCGTGATACTGTGCACAGAGTGCATCGATCAGTGCGTCAGGGCCTCCGCCAACAGAAACGGGGAAATACATGGTAAGTTCGATGGGTTCGGTATTTGATGTCGTTTCTGCTGCTTCTTTTGTTTCTTCTGTTTCTTCTGCGCTCTGCCCTGCAGTTTCTGTTGTATTTGTTGTACTATCAGTTGCACTTGCTGCTGTGTTTGCACTCTGTCCGCATGCCATCAAGGAAAAAGCCATAACGCCGGCAAGTAATCCGCATAATAATCTTTTCATATTCTGTCTCCTCAATATTTTCTCATTTTCTTACGTACGCAAGTTAATTTTACGTCAGAGGAATCCGGAAAACTATCATGAAAAGGTAAGTTGTTTGTAAGAAATGTGTAAAAAAGATCATGACCATGAACGCTGTCTGCATTCATGGTCATGACCTGCCTATACTTTCATCATGGTCAGCACCATCTGTGCTGTTTCCACCATATTTGTTCCACTGTCCATACTGCACTTCTGTATGTATCTGTGGGCTTCTTCTTCCGTCATATGATTGCGATTCATCAGAATCTCTTTTGCCTGTTTAATCAGTGCCACTTCTTCAGGGTTTCTCTCCCTTGGTTTTGACCTTTGCTTTCTCTTTCTCCGCTCAATGGTCTGGATCATCATATCAACCGTGTTGATCAGATCGTGCACCTTAAGGGGCATGGACAAGCACATGATTTCCTTGTCCACCATACCACCACCCAGTATCTGCTGAGAAGCCATAAGGAGCATTTCAAAACCGAAGGGAAGATCGTCATGAAGCTGCGAATAAATCATATCCGTCATCTTATATCCGCAGATGATGATGCCATAGTTGAGTCCATCCGCAAGGGCAAGAGCCTGAGCACCGGTTGTGCATATGCCAGATACCGGAATACCGCTTCTGACTAACAGATTCTTAATACTCTTAGCATCATCTATCTTCGGGAGGGCTATAATCACGCTGGTCATAGGCACACCTCCTCTCACTTACAGATTGTAAAAAACAATACCGACACGCTCCGCGAGTCATCTTACCAGACTAATACTGGTTCAAATACTGGTTTATTTCCCAATCTGTAACCTGAGCAGTATAGTTTGCCCATTCTTTCTTCTTTGCTTCAATATATTTTTGGGAAACATGCTCTCCGAGAACTTCCCTGATAAATTCATCCTTTTCAAGCTCTGCAACGGCTTCACTCAAATTGCCCGGGATTGCCTCAATGCCTGTCTCTTTCCTTTCCTCTTCCGTCATGGCAAAAATATTGCAGTCTACACTTGCCGGAGGCTCAATCTGATTGACAATACCGTCAAGTCCTGCACGCAGGCATACTGCCAGTGCCAGATACGGATTAGCCGAAGAGTCAGGGCAACGAAGCTCTATCCTGGTATGCTCTCCTCTTGCTGCCGGAATCCGAATCAGCGGACTTCTGTTGGTCGCACTCCACGCAATATAAACCGGTGCCTCATAGCCGGGAACCAGTCTCTTATAGGAATTGACAAGGGGATTGGTGATTGCTGTCATTCCCTTCATATGCTTAATAATACCGCCGATAAAGTAATATGCTTCCTTGCTAAGGCCGTTCTTATCGGAAGGGTCGGAAAAGATATTTTTTCCATCCTTTGCAAGAGACATGTTGATATGCATACCGGAACCGTTTACACCAAACTTCGGTTTCGGCATAAAGGTGGCATGCAGACCATGTCTTTTGGCGATGGTCTTTACTGTCAGTTTAAAGGTCATAATGTTATCAGCTGTGGCAAGGGCTTCGTCATAGCGGAAATCAATTTCATGTTGTGCCGGTGCCACTTCATGATGGGAGGCCTCCACAACAAATCCCATTTCTTCCAGTGTCAGAATCATATCTCTTCTGGCATTTTCACCAAGATCAAGGGGGCCTAAATCAAAATATCCTGCCTGTTCATGTGTCACGGTTGTGGGCAGCCCGTTCTCATCTGTGTGGAACAGAAAAAATTCACACTCAGGACCTACTTCAAAGGTATAACCAAGGTCTGCTGCCTCTTTCACGGCACGCTTTAAAATATATCTGGGATCTCCCTCAAAGGGCTGACCGTTTGGTCTGTACACATCACAGATCAGTCTGGCAACCTTTCCCTGCTGGGGTCTCCACGGGAAGATCTCAAGGGTATCGAGATCAGGATACAGAATCATATCTGATTCCTCAATTCTGACGAATCCTTCTATGGAAGATCCGTCAAACATACATTTATTGTCCAGCGCTTTTTCAAGCTGGCTTACGGTAATGGCAACATTCTTAAGCTGTCCAAACATATCAGTGAACTGCAGTCGGATAAATTCCACATCTTCATCCTTCACAAGCTCCATGATATCTTCTTTGGTATAATGCTTATGCATATGGCTTCCTCCCTTTCCTTATTGTTTCGTATATACATATTCAGACTCCTTTACAGAATCTTATAAAGGAAAAGCGCCCTTACAGCGATAGGCAATCTCTCAAATTACCTACCGCTGTAAGGACGCCTTTGTCCTTACCTATAATAGCAATGCTGCCGCGTGTTTGTCAATAGTAATTCTTCTACCAGTACTTTGCCAGCATCTCTTCTGCTTCCAGTTCTGTCAGAGAAAAGATCGTTTCTAGCAATTCTTTCGTCTGTTCGATTTCAATATGGTCAGCCTTATTCTTCTCAATGGAATTCCTTATACTCTTTTCAATCTTTATTTTCAGTTGTGTATTTTCCCCAAAAAGATTCTCCGACTTCTCCTTCAATTCCTCATTCTTACTCTCCAGTTCTTCCTTCTCTTCCATCAGTAATTTAAATGCAGGCTCCATCATCTTACGCACCTCCATATGAAGCTCCGGCTCATCCCTGAGCAGATAGTCGCAGGATCTGCTTAGAAAATCCAGTAGATTGATCCTTGCAGATTCTGTCAGTGTTCCGTTTTCTTTCTCACGATATACTATCATCATACATTTATGGATGAGGTCTGTCAATTCCTTTCGGACAGTTTCCGGAACTGCCTTTTTCTGTCCGTCGCTCCCCTTCCTGCCTATGTTTTTTTTAAATCGTATCGGCAAGAAAGGAATCAGCATGTTCAGATGCTTTTCTTCAATCATCTCAGGTGTATATTCCTGCACCTTTAAAACCGGCGGCTGGTAGAGATAAGTGCTGCCATCCGAAAAACGGATACGTAAATTTCCATCCTCCTTCGTCCTTTCCGGATAGTTCAGATAGATCACGGCTGACTTTGGAAGTTCGATGTCATCTACTGCATTTCCGGAAGAACGTTCCTTTCTCCCATGAACAAACGCGATATTCATGTCGTATTCCAGCATACGGAGCACCATATCCCGGTTCTTTTCCATCTGGCACTCAAAGTGATACAGATCCCGTCCCACTTTTAATAGAATGTCGGCATGGATGGAATTTAATGCCCTGACACTTACTTCCTGTACACGGTCCACCACATATTCCGTGGAGAGCAGCCTGGCTTTGACATCTACTGGATAAGCTTTGTGAAAGACTTCTTTAATCAGCGGCAGGACAAGCCACGGATGTACTTCCAACTCTCTCTTAAAAATCTCATCCCAGATAAAAAACTGTCTCCTGACCTCCGGTGTCAGCTGTTCCAGAACTTCCTGCGGCAGCATGTCCTGATATATGACCGGCTCTTTTACTGCATCCTGTCTTTCTTCTTCATTTTTCTTTTGCCTTTCCTCCATAAACAATAACCTCCCTATTACTTTTTGAACCTGTAAATAGGAAGGTATCACAAAAAGCGAAAAACAGATGACCATACCACTACTTACAGTTCTGCCAACAAAATGAAATCATACGGCGATAAGCCATGAAACTTATCACGTCCCCTTCCGGGAACCAAGAACGTGCCCCAGATATTAGAAATAAATAAGCACGTTTATTTTCATTTACCATAGCAGAACCAGCGGGCAAACGCAATGGTTTCTATCAAATTTGTTTTCTACTGAAGATAACTGTTGTCAATCTGCACAAACCTCTTTCTCTTACTGTTTATCGTACTTTTCAAATTCTTTATTTTGTTTATAAGTAAAAATAAGATAAATTTTCGTCATATTTACATCTTGCTTTTTTGAATTTCATCTATTATTGCTTTTCTAAACATTGTCCTGCATATTTTCTTTCCGGATTCTGTTCTGAATATTGATTGATAAGCATTTTGTATTGAGGTGGCTAAGCTGCCTTCTTCGTAAAGATTTACAAGGAAGTCCGCTTCCACCAGAATCCGGTAATCCATTCCGTCTATATCGTTGTAAGTATGGTGGTGTCCCACAAGATAGGATATCCGGCCTATCTGCTGTTCTTCAAAATTGCATTTTCTCAGTAAAAGTTCTGCCTGCTCCGGACCAAGCTCCTCCTGAAGCTTACCATTACACTTCCCGTATCTTTCTTCAGCCGGTTTTATTCCCACATCATGCACATAAGCCGCCGCTTCCAAAATAACCATCTGCTCATCGGTTAAAGACTCCATATGACCGATCAGCTTAGCCAGACTATGTACCTTTATAAAATGCTGTATTCTCTTAGGGTCACCCGAAAAATACTCCAGCATATTTATATACAGCAAATCCAATTTATTTAAATTTTCATACATATGATCACCCTCCATTCCTACAGTGCAGAATCACGCACTAATTGTAACGTATTGAAAGGAGAAACACAAGATTCACAAAAATTGTATCCTTTTCTCTGTCATAAATCATACTCTGTGATAATAGTATAGTAAAAAGAATGAAATCGGTGATATTCACATGAGTTCCAAAACCAAAATTGTTGTACTCCATCTGAAAGAATTAATATATACGGGGATTTTCGTATTATTCGGCATCCTGTTTATTATTATGCTGATCATTATGTTCATGCCGGATAAAAAGAAGGAAGAAACCTCTGTGGAAACTCCGGCAGCCACCTACGTGCCCGGAATATATACGACATCCCTGATCATCAATGACAACGTGGTGGACGTGGAAGTAACCGTGGACGAAACCAATATAAACGATATCCGCATTGTCAATCTGGATGAGGCCGTGACCACCATGTTCCCGCTCCTTGAGCCATCCTTTGACGATTTGGCAAAACAGATCATCGCAAACCAGTCTCTTGAGAATATTACATATTCCGATGACAATAAATATACTTCCATGGTGCTCTTTAATGCCATCAAAGCTTCCCTTGAGAAAGCCGCATCGCCTTCTCCTTCGGCAAGCCCCTCAGCATCGCCAAAAGCATCATAATCCGGAAATAAGATGATCGTTCGTAATTGAAACGGTGCGACCTGTCGGTCGCACCGCTTTTTCCTACAAATATTCTACTTCCAGTACTTTTCTATATATTCTTTTGCCTTTTCCTCCGGCAGATTGAACTTCTCGGTTATTTTTGTTTTGGTATTCGTTTTTGAAATTGCCAATTCTCTACATGTTTCAATCACGGCTTGTATTCCCCGTTCAAGACCCTGTTCACGTCCCAATTCAAGCCCTTTATTAATTCCAACATCAAGAATATCCATTCTAACTGCCTCCCATTCTTCGGATTCTTTAACCTCTGAAACAATTGCATCAATTTCCAAAAGCCTTTTATCCTTTATCAAAATATCGGGGTTTTCAATATCTGTCTTTTTCATATATTGTAGCAGACTTATCAATTCTTTGGAACCGTTTTTACTCGTCATATTCAAAAAAATTTTGGTAGTCCCATCCTCCAGTCTCAGCCCTTTTACCTCCTCACACTGTTCAACAAAAGTATATTTGGCCAGGTCTTTCTTAAAAATATCATCCTGAGTAATAAAAATGATTGTGCTGGAAGGAAGCTGTCTGTACTTCGTTCTTTTACCGGACTTTAGTACAGGACTATCCATTAATCCCTGATAAAATCTGGAGCGCTTTGGTATAGAATCCTGATCCGTATCATTTTGCATTTCCATATATGTTTTACAATGTCTTTTAAACCTCCGAAAAGCTTCTGCTTTGTATATCTTATCTCTCAAAACATATCTTTTTTATTCTTTTTCTAATATTTTTTTGAACAACTGAACTCTGTTATTTACTCCCAGCTTACGATAAATATTCAGCGAATGCTTCTTAAAGGTATTGATACTGATCACCAGCTGGTCGCAGATCTCTTCCTTGGATTTTCCCTCCATAATGCATTGAAGTACCATTTCCTCTCTCTTGGTAAGCTGAAATTCCTCCGCCGCACCAACAATCGTCCACTTATGGGGATTGTTAATGCGCATCTGCCTTTCCTTTGAAAGCCGGAAGGATAAATGATCGCGCAGCATATCTACAAAGAAAATATCGTCATACTCAAAATTATCTTTGCCGATAGAGCGATACAGAGTAGCAAGGCCAAGGAACTGCTTATCCTTTGCCAGAACAATCTGCATGGAATAATGCCAGTTGTTGGATTTATATATCTTCTGATAATATTCACTTTCTTTTCTTTTTTCGTCATCTATGATATCTGTTTCACGGTACACCATACTCTTCCCACTGTAGAGAACCCCTCTGCTGTAATCCAGCTCATCATACTCTCCGGACACACCGTCGCAATTGTAGGAAACAGGGTTCTCCAGACCAAACTCTCTGTCATCGGCTGCCAGATAAAAATCTGCTGCATCAAAATCAATCAGCATTTTAAGCTGTTCCAGAAAAAGAGTTCTCATCTCTTTTTCATCTTCTGTGGTATAGATCTTGTAGATGATACTGTTCAGCACCAGCCAGTCATTGGTATCCAATGTTTTCATATATGTCCCTCCCCGCTTACCATTTTCGTTTCATAGGAGATTCAGAATACAAAAAAAGCAGCTTCCCTGTTAAGGTAACTGCTTCTTTGCAACTTTTTTACATCATAAACCAAATTCACGATTTTTGCAAGCAAAATCGCTTACAATGCCTCCACCTGCTCCATCCATATCCTCACACAGGCATCAGACGGCATTCGAAGATCGCCTCTCGGAGAAACCGCAACACTTCCCACTTTAGGCCCGTCCGGCAGACAGGAACGCTTGAACTGCTGTGCAAAAAATCTCCGATAAAAGGTCTTTAACCACTTTAAGATCACTGCATCCTCGTACTGACCTGCAAAGGATTGTCTTGCAATCCTGTAAATTTTTGAGGGTTCAAAACCGCATCGCAACATATAATACAGGAAAAAGTCATGCAGCTCATAAGGTCCCACCAAATCCTCCGTTTTCTGGGATATTTTACCGTCCACTGGAGGAAGGAGTTCCGGGCTTACCGGCGTATTCAAGACATCCAGCAACACTCCCGCAAGCGCCTTATCCTCACAGGTGTCCGCATAATACCGGACAAGATGACGCACCAGCGTCTTGGGCACCCCTGCATTCACACCGTACATGGACATGTGATCTCCGTTATAAGTAGCCCAGCCGAGAGCCAGTTCCGACATGTCACCGGTGCCGATCACAAGGCCGTTTTCCCTGTTGGCGATATTCATAAGGACCTGTGTTCTCTCCCTTGCCTGCCCGTTTTCATAAGTCACGTCGTGATTATCCATATCCTGTTTGATATCCCGGAAATGAATGGTAACCGCTTCCTTGATATCCACTTCTTCCAGCGTAGCCCCCAGTGTCTTTGAAAGCTTACAGGCATTCTCATAGGTTCTGTCTGTGGTTCCAAAGCAAGGCATAGTCACTGCAATAATATTTTCTCTGGGAAGCCCCAGCATATCAAAAGCCCGCACAGTCACCAGCAGTGCCAGTGTGGAATCCAGACCTCCTGAAATGCCGAGCACGGCTTTCCTGCATCCTGTATGCTGATATCGTTTTTTCAGCCCATAGGACTGAATGGACAAAATTTCATTGCACCTTTCATCTCTCTCTTTCGGATCCCCCGGGACAAAGGGCGTTGCAGGAAAGGTTCTTGTCAGAGAAGTCTCCTCTTCCTTCAGGGAAAAAGATATCCGTAAATAATCTGTATTGTCGTCGGGAACAAAGGTATTCATTCTCCGCCTCTCCATACGGAGCCTGTGAATATCCACATCCCCATAGATCGTCTGATTTTCAAATCGTTTTGCCTGTGTCAGCACAGTACCGTTTTCCGCAATGATGTTATGACCGCCAAACACAAGGTCCTGAGTGGATTCCCCCTCCCCTGCGCTGGTATAAATATATCCCGCGATCAGCTTTGCACTTGCAGATTTCACCAGAAGCTCTCTGTAAGCGTCCTTCCCTATGGTCTCATTGGAGGCTGACAGGTTTACAAAAAGCGTAGCTCCCGCTTTTGCATGGAAAACGGAAGGGGAATCAGGGACCCAGATATCCTCGCAGATCTCACATCCCACCACAAGACCGTCCATTCCGTCTGCCTGAAACAGGATATGACTTCCGAAAGGAATTTTTTCTCCCTCAAAATCCATCATAACAGCTTTCTCATTTCCCGGAAGGAAATGGCGCGTCTCATAAAACTCACCGTAGGAAGGAATAAACATTTTGGGAATAAAAGCAAGAATCTTTCCGTCAGACAAAGCCGCAGCTACATTGTAAAGCTTGCCCTCTCTCTCAAGGGGAAGTCCCACAAAGACAAGGGCATCCTTTCCTCTTGTCTGCTCCGCAATCCTTTTCAGCTGCTGCCTGCAGGACATAAGAAGCGCTTCCTGCAAAAAAAGATCGTTGCAGGTATAACCACTGATACAAAGTTCGGGAAACACAAGAACCTTTGCTCCCGCACTAACCGCTTCCCCGATTTTTTCACAAATCTGATCTGTATTGTAAATCGTATCTGCCACCCTAATATCCGATGTTATGGCAGCCACCTTTAAGAATCCATGTTTCATACACTAACTCCGTTTTTATTTTGAAATTATCTGGCTCTCTTTAACATATCCTTCAGTTCTTCCACAGTAAATCGATAAGAGGAATTGCAGAACTGACAATTCACCTCAATCTCCTTGCCCTCGTTTATCATCTCTTCAATATCCTTCCTGCCGATACTGATGATTGCCTTCTCCACTCTTTCTTTATCACAATTACAGTGGAAACGACATGGAATCGTGTCCGTGATCACAAGATCAAGTCCGTCAAGCAACATGGCAAGCATTTCCTCCGGTGTCTTTCCTTCATCAAGAACGGTTGTCACCGTAGAAAAAGCCTGCAGATTATTCTCAAGCCTTGAGATGACTTCCTCCTCAGCAAAAGGCATCAGCTGGATGATAAAGCCGCCTGCCTGTTTTACGGTATTATCCTTTTCCATCAGAACACCAAGTCCCACGCTGGAAGGCACCTGCTCGGAGGTTGCAAAGTAATAGGTCAGATCCTCCGCAATCTCACCCGACTGTAAGGTAGTTTGTCCCACATAGGGCTCTTTTAATCCCATATCCTTGATCACACGAAGGCTCCCCTGTCCGATGGCGCCGCCCACATCAAGTTTTCCCACGAGATTGGGAGGCAGCATCACCTGAGGTTCAATGGCATATCCCTTCACATCCCCCCTGGCATCGGCAGTCACTGTCATGCCTTTTAAGGGGCCGTCTCCGCTGACCTGTAAAGTCAACAAATCGTCCTCCCCTTTCAACATGGAGCCCATCATAACGCCGCCGGTGAGAAGTCTTCCGAGAGCTGCCGATACCACAGGGCTTGTATTATGTGTCATTCTTGCTGTTTCCACCAGATTTCTGGTCGTAGCGGCAAAAGCCCTGATCTGGGCATTTGCCGCCGTTGCTCTTACAATATAGTCAGTCAATCTTTTTTCCTCCCGGCAACAATGTAAATTCTCTCGCTTTCTTTTCCCGGTGCCTCATGGGTATCCGCATCCAGTGTAAGCAGAATCTCCATTCCTGCTCCTTTTACAAAATGCTCCATCTCAGGGAGCGTATATCCTCTCTGAAAATGGGTCTCACTGAACCTTCGAAACAGTTCCTCTTTTTCTTCTTTTGCAAAAATCGTGAGATCATATTCATTGATATGCTCTTCCGGATGATAATAATTTTCCCAGATAAAGCTGCAATTATCACGATTTTCAGCGATCGTGTCATCGCCGATCACTGTCTCGTACTTATAAACCGTGTTAAAGTCGAAAATGAAAAGTCCGCCCGGATACAGATAATTATTCACCAGCGAAAAAGTATCTTCTACATCTTCATCCTCCAAAAGATAGTTGATACTGTCACAAACGCTGATCACGGTTCCCACCGTACTGTAGAGATCCAGATCTCTCATATCCTGGCAGAGATACAAGATCTCGCTTCCGGATTTTTCTTTCTTTTCCATGGCAATCCGAAGCATCTCCTCCGAATTGTCGATTCCCATCATATCATAGCCTTTTTCATAAAGGAGCTCTGTCAAAGTACCGGTTCCGCACCCGAGATCAAGAACCAGATTTCTCTCGGAGGCAAGCAATGCTTCCGTTTCCGATTCGTTTTTTTCCTCCATGCCCTTTCCGCAGTCCGAGCTTTTTACAGGCTTTGAGATCCCATACTTTTCAATCAGACCGGCAATAAAATCAGCCCATTTTTCATAAGGGGTATCGTCCATAAAGGTATCGTAAACTTCCGCAAAATCTGTGTAGGCTTCCATTCCTTCCACGCCTTTCTTCTATTCTCCAAGCTTCATGGCAATCACAAATCCGACGGCAAAAGTAACAAGACTTGTGAGTACTGCAAGTACGGTGATAACGCCAAGCTCCGAAACCATCAAGATGGCAAAGGGAGAAGCCACAATCAGACCAATGATGGCCCAGAAGGCCTGCAAAGGAAACTTTTCAAAGATAATTTCGATGATTTTGGCAATCACAAAAATGCCCACGATGATACCGATTCCCATAGGGATCAGGATACCGCAGCATCTAAGGATCTCAGGTATATTGAAGGAGACAAGTGCTTCTACAAACTCTTTTATAGTGGCAACAATGGGATTATAGTAGCCGATCACAAGAAGAATCATGGAACCACTGACTCCGGGGATAACCATAGTAGCGGAGGCAAGCACGCCTACCAGGAACAATTTAATCACAGACCATACACTGAGCGTCAGATCTGCCGCCTGCCCTTCTGTTTCCCCCATGGCCGCCATACCGATCACCAGCGCAAAGAAGATCAGAAATGCAATTCCGTGACTGATTTTGACTTTATTGCCCTTTACCTTCTTCCACACGGCTGGCAGCCCCCCTACGATCAAACCGATGAACAGTCCATTGGTCTGCAGGGGAAAATGTTCAAACGCAGGTGTGATGATGAAGGATAATCCCACCAGTGCAATCGCAGCACCAAGCAGTATGGGAATCAGAAATTTAATGCTTTCCTTTAACTCCTTAAACAAATGGGTGAGGCAATGGATCAGCTTGTCATAAATTCCCATGGAAACCGCCATGGTTCCTCCGCTGACTCCGGGGATAATATTGGCCAGGCCGATTACCATTCCCTTTAATAAGTTCTTAATCATAATTCTCTCTCCTTGTCATAAAATATTATTTCAGATATTCCTTTAAAAAAGAAAGTAAACGATCCATCTGTTCATCGGTACCGATAGTAATCCGAAGACGGTTGTCGATTCTTTTCTTATTCCAGTAGCGCACATAGATTCCGTTTTCCTTGAGAACCCTGAAAAGCTCCTGCGCCGGTACGGTTTTGTGGGTGGCAAAAAGGAAATTGCTCTTTGAATCCGTAAAATCGAACCCAAGCTCCTTCAGTTCTCCCTTTACTCTCTCTCTTGTTGCGATGATTCTGTTTACCGTTTCCTTAAAATAGGCATCGTCTTTTACCGCTTCCACACCCATCTCGATCGCCGGCATATTCAAGGTGTAGGAATTGAAGGAAAACTTGGCATCCTTCAGATATCCGATTAGCTTTTCACTTCCCATGGCAAAGCCGATTCGCATACCGGCAAGTGCCCTTGACTTGGAAAAGGTCTGCACCACCAGTAGATTGTCATATTTATCAATCAGCGGAAGCACACTCTCACCGCCAAAATCCACATAGGCCTCATCAATGATCACAACCACATCCCGGTTTGCACGGATGATCTCCTCGATCATATCTACCGATTCCAGCACACCTGTGGGTGCATTGGGATTGGGAAAAATGACACCGCCGTTTGGCACCATATAGTCCTCTTTTTTCATGTGGAAATCATCTGTCAAAGCACAGGTCTTATAGGGGATCCTGTAAAGCTCTGCCCACACATCATAAAAAGAATATGTTATGTCGGGAAACAGAATCGGTTTGTCCGAATTAAAAAAGGTCATAAAGGACATGGCAAGCACATCATCGCTTCCCACCCCCACAAAAATCTTTGCAGGGTCCACATGATAATATTCGGAGAGGCTGTTTACCAGCTTTTCCGCATTCATATCCGGGTACAGACGAAGGTCACCACAGTTCATCTCTTCCGCTCTCTTCGCCACACCGGGAGCCGGAGGATAGGGGCATTCATTCGTATTTAATTTAATGATATTATGATTCTTTGGCTGCTCTCCTGCAACATAAGGTTCTACTTTCCTCACATTTGCTTCCCAGCTCATATTGATCCTCCCTGCACTTTTCGCAAAATATTCCTACTTATGGTATCATTATCACTAATTGTCTGCAAGTCTTTTTCCCTCATTATGGACAGCAATCCATTCCTTCGCCATCTTTTCATATTCTGATGCCTGCTCCTTCTGCCCCAGTTTTTCATAACACAGGGACAGACGCATAAGCGGGAGATCTCCCGAGCAATGAATGTTCAAAATACTCTCCGTCTCATGGAAAGCGTTATAATACCACATGGCTGCCTCCTCATAAATACCTGCTTCATAATAATATTCTCCCAGTTCAAAGCAGACCTCACTGACTCCCTCACTGGCAATATCCTTCATGGCATACCGGTACATTTTCAGATAATCCTTTCGAAGTCTTGCTGCCTTTACGATCACGCAGACCGCCTCCTTCAGCTGCTCCATGGAAAGATCATCCGCATCCGCCTCCCGGGTAAAATACTCCTCTGCTTTCAGGAAATCCTCATCCGCTCCGGAGATAAAGAGCTCCTTTGCATAGATATTCTGAAGCCTTGCAGACAATCTCTGCTCTTCCTGCGTCTGTCTTCTAAAGGCTTCAAGATCCCTGCCCGCATGGCTGTTCTCCGGCAGGTGAGTGATGGTAATCTCACTGTCGTAGATCACAGGGGAAATCCGCACCGCTTCATGGATGGGTTCCTCCCACACGAAGGTGCGCAGCCTTTTAAACAGCTTCGGCCGAAGTTCCCTGTCAAAATTGTAGATCGTCCCGAAAGAAAGCTGGTTGCCGTAATACATTTGAACGATTTCTATTTCCGGCAGCAACGTTTCCTTCAGCTGTCTGAATCTCTCATAGTTTTCTTCATCCACTACTTCATCTGCATCAGCAGAATAAATATAATCACAGGAGGCCTTGGAAAATGCAAAATTCCTTGCCGCAGAGAAATCATGGATCCACTCAAAATCATATACCTTTTCCGTGTACTGTGCGGCAATTTCCTTCGTCCGGTCATCGGAACCGGTGTCCACAATGATGATCTCGTCCATCAGCCCTTTTATGCTGTCAAGACACCTTCTCAATATCTTTTCTTCATTTTTTACGATCATACACAAGCTGATAGTCACCATATAGCGCTTCTTCCTCCTGTAAGTAATTGACAACTTTGTCACTATTTACTATGATAATCAAAGAAAGTATAGCATAAAATCCTTGATAAGAACAGGAGTTATCATGAAAGCAAGCCCGAAATTCACATTATTTCTTCATACCATAGAAAGCTTCTTTACCACTTGGGCACTGATGAAAGCATCAGGATTGGAACCCGGTAACATTCTTACCGGCGTTTTCTTTCTTCTTTCTTTTTTTCTTTATCGCAGAATTCACTATCGCCTTGGCGAGAAACCCTTTGTGCAGACTTCCTCTGTAAGAAGATGTGCCTGTGTAATTTCCGTCCTGTTCACATTGCTTTATATGGCAGTGGACGGTCATCATTATATTGCCCTTTTAACCAGCAGACTATATCAGTCGATTATTCTGGCAGCTGTCTTCCTCGGATTTTATATTCTCTTTTATCAGCTCATCATGCTTCTGTTTTCCTATTCCGGAGACAAGGAGACCCTGCACAGGTATCTCTTTGTGACAGAAGAAAAAGAACAGCAGGGATTTTTAGAAAGACACAGCGGTGCCGTTTCCTTCTTCCTTTGTCTGCTGTGCTGGCTTCCTTATTTTCTGTATCAGTATCCCGGAATCATGACACCGGACAGCATCAACCAGTTTGAGCAGGTTTTAGGGGAAATACCCTACAGCAATCACCATCCTCTGGCACACACCATGGTGATCAAGCTCTTTTACAGCTTCGGGTCTCTGTTTACCGATAACAGAGTGATTGCCATTTCTTTTTATACCTTTTTCCAGATGTGCTTTATGGCTTTTTCCGTTTCCTATCTGATAAATACCTTGAAATCTTTCCGTTTAAAGCCCCTTGTGCTTTTTATCATCACTCTGTTTTATGCACTGGTTCCCTATCATGCAGTCTTCTCCGTTACCATCTGGAAAGATATCATGTTCGCAGGCAGTGTGCTTCTCTTTACCTGCTGTCTGCTTCGCTTCCTTCACGGGATGCAGCTTAAGACCATACTGATGTTTATCATAAGCGGTATTATGATCTGTCTTTTCCGCTCCAATGGTTGGTACGGTTTTCTTCTGTGTACCCCTTTTCTTCTGTATTATTACAGAAAAAAGGCCAAATATATCTTTCCCTCCATGGCTTTTATTTTATTGGCTGTTGTAGTTATCAAATATCCTGTCATGAATCATGCGCATGTGATCCGGCCCGATCTTATCGAATCACTCTCCATTCCCACCCAGCAGATTGCAGCCGTGATCTGCAATGACAGGGAACTGACACAGGAACAGCTTTCCCTGATCGAGAATGTGGTAGATCTGACTTATATCAAGGACCTGTACAATCCTACTTTCGCAGATAATATGAAGGAACTGGTACGTGCCGGCAACCAGTCCTACCTCTCCACGCACAAAAAAGAATTTCTGAAATTGTGGATAGAACTTGGGCTTGCCTACCCCGGAGACTATTTAAAGGCTTATATCGATCAGACCTATGGCTACTGGTATCCCGATTCCTTCTATCTGGTAGCTGAGGCCGAGGGAGTCAGCGGTACAAAGCTTGGCGTATCCCACACGCCTCTGATCCGTGGTCCTCTGGTGGTAAAGGGAAAGGAAATTGCCGTCAAAATGGGCAGTATGCTTCCCATTTACAGCCTTTTGTGGAGCATGGGCGTTATTTTCTGGATTCTGGTCTTCTGCATTGGAAACGTTTTTGTGCGCAAAGAAAAAGCAAAGCTGATCTATTATCTTCCCAGCCTTGCTTTATATCTTACCGTTATGATTGCAACTCCCGTTGCCACGGAGTTCCGCTATGTGTACTTTATGGTATTTTCCCTGCCCTTTTATCTGATGACAGCTATTTTGGAGCTGCCTACAGCACCTTTGACAGGAAGTCCTGAAGACGTGGACTCTTCGGATTGTTAAAGAACTCCTGAGGTGTGTTTTCCTCCATGATATTCCCGTCATCCATAAAGAGGACTTTCGTTCCCACTTCTCTTGCAAAGCCCATCTCATGGGTAACAACCACCATGGTCATACCGGTTTCCGCAAGTTCTTTCATAACCTCCAGTACCTCACCCACCATTTCCGGGTCAAGGGCTGATGTGGGCTCATCGAACAGCATAACCTTGGGGCTCATGGCCAGAGATCTTACGATGGCAATTCTCTGCTTTTGTCCGCCGGACAACTGGCTGGGATAAGCATCCGCCTTTTCCTTAAGGCCTACCCTATCAAGAAGCTTCAATGCATTCTCACAGGCTTCCTCTTTGCTCATCAGCTTTAATTTCACCGGTGCAAGCGTAATATTATCCATGATCGTGTGATTATTGAACAGATTGAAATTCTGGAATACCATTCCCATATGACGCCTTACTTTGTCGATATCAACCTTGGGATCTGTGATCAGCTGACCGTCAAACCAGATTTCTCCGCTTGTTGGCATTTCCAAAAGATTCAGGCATCTTAAGAAGGTACTTTTTCCGGAGCCGGAAGGCCCTACCACAACTATTTTCTCTCCCTGATGAATATGATAATTCACACCCTGAAGCACGTGGTTATCCTCAAATGTTTTGTGTAAGTCTTTAACGATTATCACTCTTACGCAGCCTCCTCTCCAGTCTTTCCAGTAAAATAGTCAATATTTTAATGATTGTGAAGTAAATCACAGCCGCTCCGATGAGGGGCATAAATGCCTCATAGGTTCTTGAAGTAATCTGGTTGGCTGCCCTTGTGAGGTCAGTCAGACTCACATAGCCTACAATGGCTGTTTCTTTCAAAAGAACAATGAACTCATTTCCGATAGGCGGCAGTACATTCTTAATCGCCTGGGGGATCACAATGTAGATCATGGTCTGTGCCTTGGAAAGTCCAAGACTTCGCCCTGCTTCCGTCTGCCCTTTGTCTACCGCCAGGATACCTGCCCTCACAATTTCCGAAACATAGGCACCGCTGTTGATTCCAAAAGAAAGCACTGCAACCAGAATACCGTTATGGCAGTTCTTCATGATCACGAACCACATGATGAGGAGCTGTAAAACCGACGGTGTTCCTCGGATCACATCAATATAGGCACCTGCGATTCTCGCCCAGATGGTCTTCTTTCCGTCTCTCTTTGTGGAAAGTCTCATAAGTGCTACCACCGTACCGATCAAAAGACCGATGATCGCTGCGAAAAAAGCGATCTCCAGTGTCACTCCGAGGCCCTTAATGTACAGCTTCCACCTGTCGCCTTCCACAAATGCCATGACAAACTTTTTGCCAACACTTTCAAACCATTCCTGCATATGTTCTCCCTCAATCTCTATCAAATCTTCTCTGTCAAAAGTATCTTAAAACTTTCCGGTCAATCCCGATTATGGAAAGAGGATAGCATATCATGCTACCCTCTTTGATAAACCTACTATATTTTACCGCATTTTTTATTCGGCTTCAATATAAGTTTTTACTAATTCATCAAAAGTGCCGTCTGCTTTCAGTTCGTCGATGGCTGCATTGATCTGATCAGCTAATGCAGTATCTCCCTTAGGAAGTGCGATTGCATATTCTTCGGGCTCAAAACCAAACTCTGCACCGTCAACGGCAACTACCTGACCTTCAAACTTGCTCTCAAATACAAGGGCAGGGTTCTTGTCGATAATAACAAGATCAACTCTTCCGTTAACAAGGTCGTTCACTGCATCTACTGCCTTGTTGTACTGGGAAACATTGCTTGTCAGTTCCTCAGCGATGAAATCACCGGTAGTTCCCAGCTGAACGCCGATTGTCTTATCCTTAAGATCGTCAGCTGTAGCAATCTCAGAGTCTGCAGGAAGGATCACATACTGAACAGCTTCATAATAAGAGTTTGTGAAATCAACGGTTTCCTTTCTCTCGTCAGTTACTGTCATACCTGCTGCAGCGATATCGATCTTGCTTCCGATAGAAGATACCAGAGAAGCAAATTCCATATTCTCGATCTGAACTTCAACGCCCATTTTCTCACCGATTGCTTTTACCAGAGCCATATCAAAGCCATCAGGTTCTCCGTCATCACCAACATACTCAAAAGGCGGGAATTCTGCGTTGGTACCAACAGTCAGAACACCGTCCGCAAGAGCTTCGCTGACAGCTGCATCAGCTGTTTCTTCTGCAGGTGCTTCTGCGCTCTCTTCTGTCTCAGTTGCCTCCTCTACTGCTTCCGTTGTTTCTTCTGTTGCAGTCTCTGTCTCCTCAACAGAAGCAGGCTCACTGCTTCCGCATGCGGTAAGCATAGACATGGTCATTACAGCGGTAAGTGCAAGTGCTAAAAATTTTTTCATAATACTTCTCCTCCTTATAAATTACCGACTGCATAAATATACAGTCTTTTTTATAAATCTTAAGGTAGTCTATCACTTTCAATGCATAAAATCAAGTATTTTATTTACACCACCACAATCATTTCCCGGCTCAGAGAGACAGACACCTTTTTCTGCTGACAGCACACGAGAAGTTCTTCCTCATCGCTCTTAAGCAGCCGAAAAGCACCCGGTTTCAGACAATATCTGTTGGTAACGGCCTTTTCCATCATCTGCTCTGAAATTTCAACCGTATATCCTTCCTCCTTCAGTAAAATCCTGCTTCTTCCAAGATAAACCAGTTTGCCTTCTCCGTTATCATTGTAAACCTTAACAGTCATTAACAGCAGATAGCAAAGCAAAAGGAAGCCTGCAACAGCCGTCAATGTTCCGGTAGTAATACTGATAACCTGAACCACCGGAGAAGCAAAAATGCGTCTCAGTTTTCCTTTTTGTCCATCCGGATCTACAATCTTGATCTCCTGAAGATCCGCATTTTCGCTTTTCTTCTCATCCAGAGTCACTTCTTCCGATTCAAGCTTAGGGGAGGTAGAAGGAGCAGCCGAAACTCTGGCCGCCTCATCCGATATTTCTTTTTTTAAACTGTCATGTCCAAAACGACTGCCGGTTTCATCACTGTCATCATTTTCGTTATGACTGCTCTTTTTCGACAGTTTTTCCGGTACCGATGAAGCTGTTGCTGTGGGAGAGGGCGTGGCGGATGGCGAAGCGGACGGTGTCACCTCCGGACTGTATTCTGCCTGTCCGTCCTCTCCCTGGTCTGAGCCTGTCCCACCGGTACCATTGCCGTGACCGTCACCGTTGCTGCCACTTCCGTTCTCCTTTTGGGGCTTTACAATGCTGCTGACATCGATCTCTGCCTTTAAGCTGTCACGATTGATATCTTCATTCGATAGCCCTACCGTTACCCGATAAGTGCCATTTTCTCCCACTGTGATACTGCTTCCCGTACCAATGGTATTGCCCGATGCGTCCGTCCATGTATAGGGATCATCATTAAGCTGCAGTTCTCCTCCTGTCAGATCCTCCAGACTGATTTCCACTTCCGTTTCTTCCTTATTATTTCCCTGATGCTCCGTTATGGTAATCTTACCGCAGGGTGTTTCTTCATCTTTTCCACAGCTGAGAGAATAACCATCGATGGTCTGCTCTGTCTTTTCGCAGTCAAATACATAAGAATCAATGGTAAGTCCCTGCGCTTTCTCGCAGTCAAATACATAACTTTCCGCTGTCTCCTCCGTTTTACCGCATCCTAACGTATACCGTTCAATAGTTCCGCTTTTATTGCAAACGGCAACCGTATGGGTATGTGAAGAATTGGTTCCATGTACGGTAGTGCCGCAGGACATTTCATAATATTTGTAATCGTGACCTTCATAGTCCCCATCAGTCGTATCCCAATATCGCACTGTATAGCAACCGTATTCACTGCTTGAAATTGTCTTATAGCAACTGCCTGTGTGACTGTGATAAACCGGTACGAAGCATCCGCCTCCTTCCTGCGGGTTTCCGGCATGCTCATGACAAATAGGTGTTCCATAGCATTCACCGCCGTTTTGCTCATCTCCTGTGTGAACATGATAAATTGGCGTTTGATAACATTCTCCGCCCTCCGTTTCGTTTCCTTTATGGGTATGATAACAAACGCCGTGATAACAGCCGCCTTCCTCATCGCTGCTGCCGATATGCTGATGATAAATATAGGTAACTCTCCGATTTGCCGGTGCCTGATTTTCATCCGCACCGTTTTCTTCAGAATCCGTTTCTGTCTGCAATTCTGTTTCCGTTGCCGATACCTCCATTACACAGGCACCTGACATACCGAGTAACAGAAGTGCTGCTGCAAGCTTTCCCATTGCCCGATATGTCTTTTTTTTGATTAGATTTAATATTGTTTTTCTCATATTCTTTTCCTTTCGCTTAGCATAAAAAAAATCTGCCTTTTGCGGAGTACCGCATTTTAGGCACAAAAAACCTGTCCATGGTTTTGCCACAGACAGGTTCACTGCTTTCTATTCACTTGTTCACTAAGCGGTAAGTGCGTTTATCATAGCACGGTTTCCGTCCAGTGTCAATCTCGCTTTTGGAATAATTTTCCTACTGTCTTTTGCAGATTGGCAATAAGAAGCGGAATTCCGATTCCTGCCAGCAGGTAGATCCATTTGGATGCCTCGGTTCCTCCCGGAAGAAAAATAAAATTAATTTCCGACAAGAACATTTCCGTATCAAATTCCGCGCAAAGCGGTGTCAGGATATGGATCAGATAAAAGAAGGCTTTCACCAGAAAAAAGGCAAAGATATGGTGCATCATAATCGCGTAAGTATTTCTTCCTATGGTGACCAGTTTACCGGACAGATAGGGAATGTCCTTTATGATTCTCGAAATCCGAAGCCAGAATGCAATTCCGGTCATAACGGTCAGATAGGGAACGACAGGACCATTGGCAAAGCTGGAAACCCACACGGCACTGAAGGCAAGACCGCCGCAAAGCACCGTAATCAGAAGCTGGATGCCCATGACCAAAAGCAAATAAGGACCATCCGGCAATGTATCATATTTCTCCAGTTTTTCTCTGTATAGATATCCCATCTGAAATCCCGGCATCATAAAAAGAATTCTTCCCGGAATTTTGTAAAGTCCCCACACATGACCGCCTATGGCAAGCCAAACCGTCAGAATCCCAAGTATCAGACACCCTGCAAAAATAAGCCACTCATTTCTGATTCTTAACAGTGATAATACTTTTCTCATACACACATTTGCCGCTTCTATCATAAATAAGACAGGAACAAACCAGGAAGGAAACTGGTACATAAACTGATGTCCCCCGTCAAAAGGTGCCAAAAACAGTGTATAGAAGGAAATGTCCTGTCCGATGGTAAAACCCGCTCTGTGCAACAGCATAGTAAGGATTCCGTAAATCAGATTCCATATGTAGTAAGGCAGAAGGAGTGTCAGACATTTTCCAAGCAGATAGCTTATGATATGATCCTTTGATTCTTCTTTATAAAAATAGCCGGATACAAAGAGGAAAATAAAAACATGAAAAGAATAATAAGGAAAAAGACCACCGATGTCAAAAAGGTTGTAACCAAGGTGTCCGGCTACCACCAGGATAATGCCGATAGCTGACAGGATTCGAAGTTCTTTGTTTTCTTTATATTCTCTCATCGGATGATCCCCCACACAAGGAATTACAGTTCAGCCCATTCCATTCACAAAGCCCGCACCTTTGGTGCTTTTTCGCTGCTTTGCAGCTTGCTTTGCTCATTGAATGGCGCTCCGCTCATGAAACGATAAGAAGAATGTGCTTTGTGTGCAAGCACCCACGCCCACTCTTCTTATCGTTTCATAGCTGAACTGTTTAACAAAAGTATACAAAAAATCATTGTATAAAGGAAGTAAAAATTTTATAATAGCCTTATGAAAAAGACGAACTGTATTATAAAAGATAACAAAAACCTATTAATCAATCCTGTATTGTTTCCCCACAGGTACTTATTGGCATTGTGTGTTTTCCTTCTTCTTTTTTTCACTGCAGGCTGCGGCAAAAAGGAACCTGTCACTGATTTTGTGCCGGAGGAGGGATATCTCAGACAGTCATCCTTCCTTGATTTTGATATTTCTTCCTTAAACACCATACCCAATAATCCCAATCCCACTTTAAGCGTTCCCACCTATATCACTAAGATCGGGGATACTTATTTCATTGTGGATTGCTACAATAATCAGATTATTTACAATGACAACCTGTCTGACCCGCTTTATGAATGGCAGGTCATGATAAACAATCTTTCACAGCCTCACACTATGGCGGGGGACGGATTTGTCTATGTGATTGATGACACGGAAAACAACAGAATTCTGATCATGGAAAAAGGAGTCAACGAAAACGGTCATCCCGTTTTTATACCCACCCAGGAATTTACCGACGTCGGCAACAGACCGCATTATATCATTTATGATGAGGCAACGAAGACCTTCTATGTCTGGAGTTCTCAGAGCGGAGAAATGTATCTGCTGCGGAGACCTTCTGACAGCACTACCATGTATCTCACAGAAATACGTTCCGTTCCGGCCCTAAGCAATGTTTATGTCCGCTCCTTTACCATCGTGGATGACACGATTTACTTTGTGGCGGGTATCGGCAGTTCTTCCATTATAGAAGCCGACCTTGCTACCTTTGAAGTGAAAAAGGAGTATCCGGTGCCTGATGAAATTGCCGGTATGATTCAGATCACTCCCATAGATGATTATTATTACATTACCGTTTCCACGGACGCATCCGGGAATCAGGATTATGCCACCATCATTCGCACCAAAAGCTTAAAAGATCTGCAAAAGGGCGAATATGAAGATATTTATGAAAACTTTGTCGGCGGAGGAACGCCCTACTATATCACAAAAATAAATGACAATTTTTATCTCACAGAACACCGTCTGCCCGGGCATTCCATCTGGAGTTTTCAGGTGACGGACAATATCATTACCAATGTAACTGCTATTTATTAAGGAGAAAAATTTCCCATGTCAGAGAAATTACAGACCATCAAAAACAACACTATAAAAAAAGGACCTGTCAGTACACAAGTGATTTTGATTCTGATATCCTGCCTGGCAGCGACATTTTTACAGGGATGCGGTTTTCTTTCCCTTTCCCATTATGATCAGATTCTGATTCTCACCTGTATCTTTCTTGCTTATTTTGCACTGCTTTATTATCTGAAAGTATCAAAGCGTCTGATCCACGAAGACACCGTTGTCACTATGATGATCTTTCTTGGAGTTCTTCTGCGCTTTAGCTATATCCTGCTGTCAGGGCTCTATGACAGACAGCATGATGCCGGCGTCTATACCGGAATGGGAACAGATTTTGTCAATCCGGGCCATATCGGCTATATTGAATATATCTACAAATTTCATAAGCTCCCCGATCTCAATCCCTACGAGCTTTTTGCTTATTATCATCCGCCCTTACATCACATTCTCTCGTTTTTGTGGCTGCAGCTCAACATTATTCTGGGTGTGGCTGAGAACCTTGCCTTTGAAAATCTGCAGGTGCTTACCATGCTTTATTCCTGCCTGTGTATGGTAGTTACCTATCGCATTTTAAAAGTGCTGAACATTAAGGGCAATGCCTTATACATTGGTCTTGCCTTTATGGTATTTCACCCCGCTACCGTAATCATGGCAGGCAGCGTCAACAATGATATGCTGACAATTCTGTTCATGTGCCTGATCATTCTCGGCTCCCTGCAATGGATTCGGGAAAAGAATTTGAAAAATCTGATCAAGCTGGCACTTTATATCGGCTTTGGCATGATCACCAAGCTGAATTCCGCTGTGCTTGCCATCCCACTTGCCATTATTTTCCTGATGCATTTTATTTCTGTTATCCGTGGGAAAAACAAATCCGAAATTCTGAAATGGGTAAAGAATTATTGTATATTTGGCATTGTGGTAGCACCCATCGGTTTAAGCTGGATCATTCGCAACCTGATCCGTTTTGGCGAAAAGCCGGGGGTTCCCGTTCCCGGAGAGACCTCACCCATGTACACCGCCACCTACAGTCTGTGGAGTCGTCTGGGAATTCCTTCTCTTTCTGACTGGAGAATCGAGTTTCCTTTTCATCCCATCAGTGCCAAGGCCTGCAACAATACCTGGGTCATTATGCTCCATACCTCGCTGTTTGCCGAGGAGTATCCCACAGACCTTTCGGATATTCTGTTAATCTTATGTCAGATTACCTTTGTGCTCGCCATCGTTTTCAGTATTGCAACTGCCCTTCTCTTGATTGTAGTTCTTCTGAAAAAAAGGACACGACTTGAAGACAGGGTATTTCTGCTGACCGGTTATGTGGTGATGCTTGTTTCCTTTGCTGCCTTTGTTGTCATCTATCCTTACACCTGCAGCAGCGATTTCCGTTATGTGGCGATCTGTCTTGTGTACATTGCCATTGCTTTGGGGCTTGGCAATCAGTATTACATACAGGCTCCGGAAAACAGCAAAAAAGGAGCCGCGGCGAAGGCTGCTCCTTTCCTTATGCACATAATAAACAGTGGTATCATTGCCATCCTTGTTTTGATCAATGTGGTTTATCTGTTCTGGGAACGCTGGTAATCCTCAAGCACCTGTTTCGATGCAAGCTCCACCTCTGTCCGGAACTCCCTTGAAGATACCAGCTGGCATCCTGCTCCCACAATAATGATCTGTTCAAGGCCATCGGAGGTTACTACCGTCACATCATATTTACCGGCATTCTCATGGGCAAACTTTTCGATAAACCGGTCTGCAGTTTCCGCTTCCTTTGTGTAAACCACCTGAATATTGTGATAGTCCATGATTTCTTCTCCATGCCCCTTCAGTTTATAAGCATCAAAGACCGCCATCAAATGATACCCTTTGATCGCCTGATAATTGCAGAGAATGTCCAGCAGCTTTCCTCTTGCGCCGTCCAGGTTCACACCGGCAAGCTCCTTTAAATCCTCCCATGCAAAGATCACGTTATAGCCGTCCACAAGAAGATATTTTTCTTTCTTTGGCTGTCCCTTATATATCCTGGTCTCAGAGGCTTTCGCCGTGTTTCCTCCGGCTTTCTTTTCTCTCTGCCATCCCTCTCTTTTTCCGGAGAATTCTGAACGGCTGTTAGACCTGGCAGTTCTTCCGATAATGGCATCAATCTCATCCGTACCGATAAACATTTCTCCTCGCTCACCGGTATTTTCCTGCCGTTTTACCGCTGCCTGCTTTCTTCTTTCCAGTTCTTCTTCGAAAGCTGTCTGCATCACACTTTCCCTATCTCCCGCAAAACAGCTTTCAAGATGCATGTAATCCTTCACCTGATTCCATGGAACCACAAAGCCTGCCCCATGAGCACAAAATACGGAGCCGGTGGGATTCTTAAGATCACTTTCGGGATCATAATGCCTTTTTGCTATAACTTCCTCCGCATTATGGCAAGGCCCATAGCCCTTCAGATTTAAGGAAAGTCTGCCATGACCTCTTGTGTATGCCGTCACTTCTTTTTGATAATCCTGTATCGTCACGACAGGTGCCGTTCCGGTAAGGACTGCAACACCGCCTGCTCTCTCTTTCAGCGTAAAGCTGCCGTGAAGCTTTTCCATATCCGTCATGGCCCGGCCAATCATTTCTTCCGGAATCTCCAATCGGAATTCATAGATGGGTTCCAAAAGTACCCCGGAAGCCTCCATAAGTCCCTGTCTCACCGCTCTGTAGGTGGCCTGTCTGAAATCTCCGCCTTCCGTATGTTTCAGATGGGCACGTCCGGAAACAAGGGTGATTTTCATGTCCGTGACAGGAGAACCGGTGAGCACTCCCCTGTGTTCCTTTTCTTCCAGATGTGTCAGTATCAGTCTCTGCCAATTTCTGGCAAGAATATCCTCGCTGCAGTCTGCGGCAAACAATAGACCGCTTCCCGGCTCTAACGGTTCCAGGAGCAGATGAACCTCCGCATAGTGCCTTAAGGGCTCAAAATGCCCTACTCCTTCCACCCTGTCAGCAATGGTTTCCTTATACACAATACGGCCTGTTCCAAAGCTCACCTCTATACCAAACCGCTCTCTGATCATATGTTTCAGAATCTCTATCTGAACCTCGCCCATCACCTTTGCATGAATCTCTTTCAATTCCTCATCCCAGACAATCTGAAGCGTGGGATCTTCCTCCTGAAGCTGCATCAGCTTTGGCAGAAAAGCAGCCGGATCACACCCTTCCGGCAGATAAATGCAATAGCTTAACACAGGCTCCAGCATATGCCTGTCCTCCGTTTTCACCCATCCAAAGCCCTGTCCGGGAAAAGTGTGTAAAAGACCGGTCACCGCACATACCTGGCCCGCATAGACCTCATTTACCGCATCAAATTTTTCTCCGGAATAAATTCGTATCTGATTGACCTTCTCTTCTATTACATTTTGACTATCACAGTCATTTTCTGTTGCCCCTGTATTTAGAACATCTCTCGCTTTCAGGCAACCTCCCGTGATCTTCATATGCGTCAGCCTGTTTCCCTGATTGTCTCTCGTGATCTTAAAGACTCTGGCTCCGAATTCTTTCGGATATCCGGAAACGGGCATATACCGGACAATGCCCTCCATCAGTTCACGAACGCCGAAAAGCTTAAGTGCTGAACCGAAAAAGCAGGGAAATACCTTTCTCTGTGCAATGGCTTTCCGAATCAATTCCTCGGAAATGTCTTCTTTTTCAAGGAAACAATTCAGAAGCTCCTCATCGCACATCGCCAGTTCTTCCAGAAACGTATTTTTGTTCTCCTCAGAAAAATTTGTAAATCCGCCACCAAGGCGATCGCAAAGCTCCTGCATCAACGCATCCTGATCCGTTCCCTGCTGATCCATCTTGTTGACAAACAAAAAAACCGGCACCTGATACCTTTTCAGCAGCTTCCACAATGTCACGGTATGTCCCTGTACCCCGTCAGCTGCACTGATCACAAGCACGGCTGCATCAAGTACCTGAAGTGTCCGTTCCATTTCTGCCGAAAAATCCACATGTCCCGGTGTATCAAGCAGAGTAATCTTTACATCATCGAATGAAAAAATCGCCTGCTTGGAAAAAATAGTGATACCTCTCTCTCTTTCCAATTCGTAGGTATCAAGAAAAGCATCTCTGTTATCTACCCGTCCCGCTTTTCGTATGGCACCGCTTAAGTAGAGCATGGCCTCAGACAGTGTCGTCTTGCCCGCATCTACATGAGCTAAAATCCCTAATGTCAACTGCTTCATAAATCATTCCCGTTTCTTTTTCAGTTTCTCAATTTCCTCCTGAAGCTCCTTTAGCTTATCCATTGCCTGCTGAAGATCGCCGGAATTCTCCTGATTCTCTTTTGCCTTTTGCTCTTCTTCCTCCTGCTGTTTCTTTTGCAGGTAACCTGTCACACAGTCAGGCTGGGCTATAGGTTCATCTTCAAAATATTTGGGATCGATGTGAAGCTGATAATCCTCTTCTCTGATCACGATAGGCTTTGGCTTTTTCTTCTTGACAACGCTATCATCTTCTTTCTCGTCATCATCGTACTCCTCAGAATCGTCATCTTCCTCATCGTCGTACTCCTCAGAGTCATCATCTTCCTCCTCGTCATACTCCTCGGAGTCATCATCTTCCTCATCATCGTCGTACTCCTCGGAGTCATCATCTTCCTCATCATCATCATGGCGCATACTTTTCAGGGTAAGAATGATCATCACAATGATTACGGCAATAATCACCACAATCGCTGCCGTCTTAAAAATACCGGTGCCAAGATGGGATTCTTCCTCCGTTTCCTCCAGAGCTTCCTGTTGTCCCTCCGCAGTTTCCGTGTCCTCCGGACCAGCTGCTGTGGCGACAATGGTCATATATTGTCCATATACAAAGCCTTCTCCACCCTGGAACTCGATCCGATACCACCCGTCATGGCTCTCTCCCGTGACAGTGACAGTATCTCCTGCCCGCACAGTCCCTATTTTTTCATAATCGGTGCTGGGCCCCTTCCTCACATTCACATCCGTTGTGATTTCCCCTGTTGCCGACAATTCCGTTACGGTAATCTCTTCATCAGCCAGAGCCGTTATCGGGAATGATGAAAAGAAAAAGAATGTAAGCATTATCATTACTGCTATATGTTTGAAACACTTTTTCATATGAATACCTGCTTTATTTAAGCTTCCTTTCAGACTTCTTTCCGATAATACACACTTGCATGCAAGCGATTTCGCTTCATTATAGCATGTTTTTCCCTTCTCATAAAGAATTTTTGTAAACTGCCCCAAGAAAATTATCCGGATTGTACTTGGAAAAAAACAATTGGTCATGTATAATATGAAATGGAGTTTCTCTTTGTAATTCCAATCTATCAAACGAGAAAGTGAGTATAACATGAAAGAACTATCACAAAACAAGTGGGTGAGGGCTGCAATCCCCGCGTTGTTACTTCATTGCAGCATAGGCACGGTTTACTGCTGGTCTATCTTCAGTCAGGAAATCGCTGATTACATAGGCTTCTCCAAAGGAGCTACGGAATGGGCCTTCAGCTTTGCCATCTTTTTCCTTGGCATGTCAGCTGCTTTCCTTGGAAACATTGTAGAAAAGGACATTCACAAGTCTTCACTGATCGCTGCGATTTGCTTTGCAGCAGGTATGGCCGGTACCGGTCTCTTTATCTGGTACGGCGGTGCACATCCGGGAAGTCTCGTATCTCTGCTCGGCATTTATGTATGCTATGGCTTTATCATGGGAATCGGTCTGGGTACCGGATACCTCTCACCGGTCAAAACCTTAATGCTCTGGTTTGAAGACCGCAAGGGCCTTGCAACCGGTCTTGCCGTGGCAGGCTTTGGCGCTGCTAAAGCAATCGCCAGCCCCATCATGCAGGCGCTCCTTGATTCCCTTGGCGAAGGCGGAATCTACAAAATGTTCCTGATCCTGGCAGTGGTATACTTTATCATGATGTTTGTCGGACATCTCCTTCTTGCAAAGCCAGCAGGCTGGCATGAACCTGCTTCCACGGAGAAGGGTGCACGTGCTATCGATGTCATCAAGAGCAAGCCTGTGACTTTCATTGGTATCTGGATCATGTTCTATCTCAACATTACCTGCGGTCTTGCACTGATCTCACAGGAAAAGATGATCATCAAGTGTCTCGGACTTGTGGGAATGGTAGGAGTTCTCTCCTCCGTTACCGCTATCTTCAATGCCGGCGGACGTCTGGGATTCTCTGCATGGGCAGACACCTTTAAGGACAGAAATACTATTTACAAGATTATTTTCATTCTCTCCATTGTTGCTACCGGTCTTGTCATTGTTACAAAGGGTATCACCAACATGGGACAGAATACTTTCCTGATGATCCTGGTACTGATTCTTCTGTTCGTAGTAAATGCAGGATACGGTGGTGGTTTCAGCAATGTTCCCACTCTTCTTTCCGATCACTACGGCATGAAAAACATCAGTGCCATCCATGGAATCACTCTTTCCGCCTGGGCAATTGCAGGTCTTACCGGAAACCAGATGGCTACCTTTATTGTTAACCACTTCGGAGAAAAGACCGAGATTCCTCATACACTGGCTGACGGAACAGTGGAAAGCATCGTGGTAAATCCCACGGGTTATCAGACCGTGCTTTATGTAACGCTTGTTCTTTACATCATTGCCGCTGTGATCTGCTTTACCATGATCGGCAAAAAGACCGAAGAAACCAAATAATTTTTGATACA
Source organism: uncultured Clostridium sp. (assembly GCA_945917985.1). GTDB lineage: Bacteria > Bacillota > Clostridia > Lachnospirales > Lachnospiraceae > Suilimivivens. The sequence goes on from CAMEIH010000001.1 coordinate 70,855, forward strand.
TAACAGGTTTTCCCGCGCTCTCAGGCGCACAATAAAGCGGGGCAGTCAAATGACTGTCCCGCTCTTTTATTGCTCACTGCCCATATGTTATTGTATTTAGATGGATTCATGGAAGGTTCTGGAAATAACATCAGCCTGCTGCTCGGGAGTAAGCTTGATGAAGTTTACTGCGTAACCGGATACACGGATTGTCAGCTGAGGATACTTCTCAGGATGCTTCTGTGCATCTAAGAGCATGTCTCTGTTGAGAACGTTCACGTTCAAATGATGTCCTCCTTTTCCTGCATATCCGTCTAAAAGATTTACCAAATTGTCTACCTGTGCTGAATTTGCGCTTGCCATAATAAGATCTCCTTTCAATTACTGTGTATTGTGATTTGTTTTATTTGTTTTCTTGTGATTTTATAGTAACTTTTTTGGCGCAAAAAATCCGTAACCATAGTTACGGATTTTATTTTCTTTATGTATTTTTTCAGATACACAGCCAAAACTATATCTCTCAAATAATTCATCAGTCGTACAATAGCTCGACCGCCTTTTTATCCCGGATCAGAATCCTCTTTTTGGAAACCTCGATCAGGCCGTCCGCCTGCATCCTCATCAATTCACGTGAAAGGGATGGTCTTGCCACTCCCAGAAAATCCGCCAGCTGTTCCCGGTTCATTTTCAGGTCGACCGCACCGTTCTCATCCATGGAATCAATGAGCCAGATGGCAATTCTCTCTCTGAGAGAGGAAGTGCTGACAATATGCAGCTTCCTGGTAATCTTAAAATTATTTTCCGAAAGGATTTCCAACATATTCTGCGTCAGCTGCTTGTGATGATCACAGGCATTGGAACAGAAGTGGTAAAAGAAATCCCAAGGCATTAAAAGCACCGTCACATCCGAAACTGCCACGGCATCGTACCAGTAATGTCTTCTGTCACCAAAGAGAAAAATCTCCCCAAATACATTGCCGGGCTCCACCAGATAAAGCACATCTCTCTTTCCGGAGGTAAAATCCTTGCAGATCTGTACCTGACCATCCAAGAGAAGAAACAGCTTGGAGGGGATTCCTCCCTGCTCAAAGATATAGGAACCGGCCGGATAATTTCTGACGGTCGATTTGGAGCACTTTAAAATCCTCTTAAGCTCCTCATCCGATATTTCCTGAAATAATTTCGTATTCTCAATTTCCTGCACGATGTAATCCACTATCCTTCCAAAGCTTTCTTGCTTTCAGACAGGCGCTCATAAAACTGACCATAAAAATCTGTCTCTCTTATTGTTCTATAAGGCTTCACATAAAACTGATTCAAAAGATGCATGTTGATGCTCTTTACGATTTCATCATTCTCTGTTTCCGCCAGTCTTTCCTGCACTTTTTTAAGGAAGAAATGCCAGTCCTTCACGAACTGCTCATATCTTGGAAGTTCCGGGATACCAAGCCACTTTTTCACCTTGATCTTCGTCTTGTTCGGATAGCTGCACTCATGCACCTGGAGAAAATATTTAAAATCACCATTCTCATAAATTCTTCCCAGGGGAAACATCCGGCAGAATCCAGGTCTGGCGCCATGGATCATACATCTTCCGTCCCCGTTTAAAAAGGTACAGCCTTTTCCGCCGTCGCGTATCTTCAGATGAGGCAAAATCGTTCCGTCCACCACGGAAAGCTCTATCCGCTCTACCATCAATGCCTCAAAATCTGTGTTTAGTACGCTCTCCAGTTGAAAGATATCATAAGGATCCAGAATAATGGTATCCGCCACCACACGACAGCATTCCGAGCAGCCTGCGCAGTCATTGCAGTCTATCTTCACCATGTCATTCGCTGTGTATAATCTGCCATCGGATATTTCTTTTAAATCAATGTCACGTTCCAAATTACAAAACTCCCCGATCTTCCATACTCTATCTTCTTTTTATCCCATTTACAGAGTATTGTCAATCAGTTCCTGATAAAACATGGCATAATCCGTTCTGTTTTCCTTGATAAACTGAATAGCTGATGAGGGATGGCTGTTCAATATTCCTGTGAGCAGATAGGGAATATCATAGCCCCATACGGCTCCCTCTTCCTTCAGCTTCAGCATATGCTTCTCCACGAAATTCATAATGGCAACCTTATTGTATCTGGGATTGCGCAGGAAGCTTAAGAGAAGCTCCATATAGCAGTTTCCTGCTCCTCGTCCCATGCCGCTCACTGTGGCATCCAGATAGCTTGCTCCTATGGAGAGCGCTTCGATGGTATTGGCAAACGCAAGCTGCTGGTTATTGTGCGCGTGAATACCGACCTTTTTATTATACTTTGCAGCAATGTTCAGATACTTGTCACAAAGACGCTCAATCTGTTCCGGATAAAATGCGCCAAAGCTGTCTACCAGATAGATGACATCCACACTGCTCTGACCGAGCAATTCCAGGCCGCCGTCCAGATCATCATCATTTACCTTGGACACCGCCATGATATTCACCGTGGTTTCATATCCCTTTTTCTTGGCATCCTCCAGCATTTCAATAGCCGCAGGAATGGTATTGATATAGGTTGCCACACGGACAAGGTCAATGACACTGTCCTTCTTGTTCAGAATGTCCTTTTTGAAATCGGTTCTTCCCACATCTGCCATGACGGAAATCTTCATATCCGTCTTGTTGTCTCCCACAATGGCACGGATATCTTTTTCATCACAGAACTTCCATTTGCCGAAGTTATCCGGATTGAAAATCTCCTTGGATGCCTTATAACCGAATTCCATATAATCAACGCCTGCTTTAATATTGGCAAGATAGAGATCCTTCACAAATTCATCCGTAAATGCAAAATTATTGACAAGTCCTCCATCCCTGAGTGTACAGTCCACCACCTTGATGTCAGGACAATAAGATACCAGTTTTCCACGTCGTTCGCGACCCATTTCTCTTTCCTCCGATTAGTACATTATGTTTTTATTATAATATTTTAGCACTTTAAAGTGTAACGCTTTAAACTGCCATATCATTATGGCACAGAAAAAGAAAAAACGCAACAGAATAAATAAAATTTATCCTGTTGCGTCTAATTTATTGATTTATTTTATGTTTCTTAGATTGCTTCCAAAGCCTGGGCAAGATCTGCGATCAGATCCTCCTTATCCTCAAGTCCGCAGGAAATTCGGATCAGACCGGCGGGAACGCCTGCTTCTATGAGCTGCTCCTCTGTCATCTGTCTGTGCGTTGAGGTTGCCGGATTCAGGCAGCAGGTTCTGGCATCTGCCACATGGGTTTCAATGGCAGCCAGCTTCAGATTCTTCATAAAGCTTTCTGCTGCACTCCTGCCCCCTTTCAGTTCAAATGAGACCACGCCGCAGCCGCCATTTGGCAGATATTTCTTTGCAATCTCATAATATTTGTTGCCGGGAAGACCGGGATAATTCACATAGGCTACCTTGTCATTCTTTTCAAGGAACTCTGCCACAGCCTGTCCGTTCTCCACATGACGAGGCATTCTCACATGCAGAGATTCCAGTCCGAGATTCAGGATATAGGCGCTCTGGGGAGACTGCACACAGCCAAGGTCTCGCATCAGCTGGGAGGTACATTTGGTGATAAAAGCTCCCTCTTTTCCAAACTTTTCTGCGTAGGTAACACCGTGATAGGATTCATCCGGTGTGCAAAGCCCGGGGAATTTGTCCGCATGAGCCATCCAGTCAAATTTACCGGAATCCACGATTGCTCCGCCCACGGCAGCGCCGTGGCCGTCCATGTACTTGGTGGTGGAGTGTGTCACGATATCCGCGCCCCATTCAATGGGTCTGCAATTGACCGGTGTGGGGAATGTATTGTCTACAATGAGAGGTACTCCGTGATCATGAGCTGCTATTGCAAACTTCTCAATATCAAGAACCGTAAGTGCCGGATTGGCAATGGTCTCTCCAAAAACGGCTCTCGTATTGTCCCTGAAAGCAGCGTCAAGCTCCTCCTCGCTGCAGTCGGGAGAGACAAAGGTTGCCGTGATGCCCATCTTGGCCATGGTAACAGAGATCAGATTAAAGGTTCCTCCGTAAATAGAAGAGGATGCCACAATATGACTGCCCGCCTCACAGATGTTGAAGAGTGCGAAGAAATTGGCTGCCTGTCCCGAGGAAGTCAGCATGGCAGCAGTTCCTCCTTCCAGTTCGGCAATCTTAGCCGCCACATAATCGTTGGTCGGATTCTGCAATCTGGAATAAAAATATCCGTCTGCTTCCAGATCAAATAATTTCCCCATATCCTCACTGGTGGCATACTTAAACGTTGTTGACTGGATAATGGGAATCTGGCGGGGTTCTCCGTTGCTGGGTGTATAGCCTGCCTGCACACATTTGGTATTCATTCTGTAGTCGCTCATTTGGCACCTCTCCTGTTGCTTATTTTTTTATCCTTTTCATTATAATCTTTCTTTTTCCGATGCGCAACCGAAACGGCTCTTAACTCTGCATCTTTGAAAGACCTGAATTTCTCTATATTTTTCCTTATCACTTATGATGCAAAATTTCATAAACTTTGTTGATGTCATAATCGGGGGCAGCATTTATCACTGCCGTATATATCGGAAGAAGTACATCTTTATCTTCTTCCAGTTCCGTTGCTATCGTATCCAGAGATTTTCCCTTACTGACCTTTCTGCATACCAATTCTATCATATTTTGTTCTTTTCCCAATTCTTTTCCCTGTTCCATTCCACGCTCATATATCCCATCACTCAAATTGCACATCCGTCCTACTCCTTCCCTGATTTCTCCGGTGGTCTTTATCCCATAATCCTTCTCTAAACTCTGTAATTTTTCTGATGGATTCAGTTTCTCTGAAAAAATCGTACCCAAAAAGCCGTGTAGCTTTCATATCAGCAGTATCAATCGCATTTGCCAGATAGTTTTTTGTCTTCATTCGTTCCCCACTTTCCCTGTATTTTACAGTAATCCTTCGCAATAACAGAGAAAGTGAAATACTATTTTTAGTATAAAATGAAAATCAGCTTTTTACAATAAAATTTCCCTGTCATTACTGCATTTTTGATACGTTGAATGTCCCGGCGATATGCCGTCTCGAATGCCAAAAGCATTTGATATTCAAACATGCTTACGGGAATAGACTATTCCCGATAAGCTAACTGTAACACAGTATGCGCAGGGAAACAAATTAAAAATTTATTAATCTTACTGGCGATGAAGCAGTTTCTTTTTATATACTCTGATTTTTGCCGCATATTTACTGGTCATCAAAACGCCTACGATCATCATTCCGAATGTGATGCCGAGGCACATTCCTCCAAGGAAATTATCTGAACGATCAGTAAACAGCAGTATCATATAAGTGACTGCTGCCACAAATCCGCCAATAAACAACAAGTGCATCCGTTTGGTAAGTTTGATTTTGTCCTCGTTACTATACTCGGCAACCTTTAAAACTGTTTCTTCCAATTCCTTATCCATTTTCTCGTTCTTCCTTTCTCCATCCAATAATTCCCGAAGCTCAACGTCATAATAATCTGCCATCTCAATGAGAATATCCAAATCCGGCAAATTGCTTCCATTCTCCCACCGCGAAACACTTCTGTTAGTTACACTAAGCATTTCTGCAAGCTGCTCCTGGGTAATACCTTTTTCTTTCCTGCATTCTCTTAAAAACTGTCCAATTTTCTGCTGATCCATTTTTCGTAATCCTCCTTTCTGGAAAAAGTGTAGTCGATTATTCACCAAAAGGACACGACACAAAACGAGAATATGAGAAAAATACAGCTTCTAATGTTTTTTTCCTGTCAGATCAACACATTCAATTTTAAATACCAGGGTTCTGTCCAGCAAAGTCGGGACAAAAGTAAAATCGTCACCTCTTCCGTAATGCATCAAGATATATTTTAATCCATCAAACTTTTCATTGCCTTCAAGGAATTCCACTGTGCCATGCCCCATCACACTCTCATAAAGCATGGAACAGGAACCCTTTGACGCATCATAGGTAAGCTCATGAGCAAGATCGATCTCAAATCCAATCTTTGGATTTTCCCTGAGCAATTCAATTTTTCGTCCTTCACAGGCACTGTGAAAATAGAGAGTGACTGTTCCATTTTCAAGTTGATATCCATAATTTAGCGGAACAATATACGGATACTCATCGTTCATAGCGATTCTGCATATCTCACCCTTTTCAATAACAGCTGTAATCTGTTCAAAATCTGTGATCTCTCTGTCTTTTCTTCTCATAATTTCTTATAGTCCTCCGTTTTCAGACTGTAAAGGAAGCAGGATATGTCCATTTTCCAGCTTCAGCAAATGCATGATTAATTTCTATTTTTATCTCTTCTCTTTTCCCGAAGCTTTTCCCGTTCCTTTTTAGCGGATGAATCAAGTGCGACACCCACCGCAAGTCCGATACAAAGTCCCATGGCGGTGCCAATTCCGACACTGCTAAAGGAGGAACCAAGTGCAGTGCCGATACTGAGTCCAAAGAGCATATAGATTGCCATCCAGCTTGTCAACGGTGATTCCAAAACAAATCGTGGACCCTCTTTTCCTTCTCCGTCAGGAATAAAACCGCACTTTTCAAGGATACGCTGGGATGCTTTGTTACCCGGATCGGTTTCAGCCTCAACAAATACTACACCTTCGTTTCCAAATGCCCACTGTACCATTCCCTGAACAGCTTCTGTCGTATAGCCTTTTCCTTCATATTCTGGCAAAATACCATAACCGATCTCTACCGCATTCTCACGGGCCGGTCCCTTGAAGCCCAGATCTCCGATATAGGTAGGATCACTTTTCAGTGACATTTGCCATGGAGCATACCAGATTCTGTTTTCCGGATCAGCTTTACACCCGTCTAACATTTCTCCATAAGCTTTTTTCATTTCTTCCGAATCCGATGTTTCGATCAGCTTTTCAATCTCCTCATCTGTCATCGGCTGAATGATCATTCTCTTAGTTTTGATCATTGGTTCTTTCTTCTTCATAGTCACAATGCTTCCTTTCTCTTTTCCCTGAAGCAGCTTAGCCGTTTCAACAGGGAATCACTATTGATTTGAGGCATACAAAGGATTGGCCTCTCTGACTGACCCGGCATACGTTTTACACAGTTCATCAAATGCACTCCTGACTTCTGACGGTATCTCTACGTGGGCAATAAAATCTCTGCCCTTTGGTCCATAGCCGTTTTCATCATCTGATAATCTGGGGATTTCACCCATGAGAAGACTGATATACCTGTCGATATCCCACATTCCCCAAATTGCATTCTCATATGCCAGCGCAGAATGATCTGCAATCACCTTAGCCGAATAAACAGCATAGTTGACGATTTTAACCTCACTGTCCACATACTTTCTTAAGCCCGCTTCCATACGATGTTGCATAGTTGCGTCCTGAGAAATGATTATGCTGTTAAAAGAGAGTCCCTGCTCTTTTAGCAGCTCTAATAGATAGGTAATGTTATTCCCGCAATTGGTGGATTTGCATTCCAGGAGATCAGGCACGAGTCCGTATTGATGTTTTAAGTATTTGGCAAACACCTCTGCTTCCGGCAAGCCTTCCGTTTCCATATCAGGAAATTCCTCATGCATTTTCAGCCGCAACGTTTCTGTTGTATGTCCTGCTCCGCCTACAATCACATATTTTTTCGCGATATGATTCTTCATCGCCTGTGCCAGGACATCCCCGCCGCACATGATGCTTCCGCCAAAAAGCACCATAACATCAGCCTGTGATATCCCGTACTTTTTCAAAAGCTGCTCCTGTGTCAGTTCAGCAACATCTCTTTTACCGCAAAAATCTCCCAATGTATTAATATATTTTGCAATACTCTCTATCTCTTTCATGATCATGATTCTCCCTCATACTGCTTACTTCTTAATCTCTCCCACCAGATAATCCCGCAACCTCTCTAAATCCTCCTCCGGAAGCAGGCATTCCTCATTTTCAAACCAGATTTTCATTGCCCTCTGCGGAAGATATTTTAAGTCCGCCGGGACATTCTCTATCATCCACAGACCGCCATCATACTTTGAGAGGATTTTTTTCGTCCTTTTAAACGAAAGTATTCTTCCAAGAATCAGCACATTGCTGGCAAAGTATCTGGGCGCATAATCATGAAAATCATAATCATCAATATCCGCGCTTATGGCCGCAAAGAAATCTTCGTCTGTCACATCCGCAAAGACCTCCTGTATTGCCTTTCCGCAGAGCACAATGCCGCTTTGCTTGATCAGTTTAATATAGCTGGTCACATCCGCATCGGGAAATTCATGATCTGCAACATATACTTCCGTTTCAGGATTATCAAACCGTTCCACATACTTCTCTGTCCAAAAGTCACTGTAATGGAACACACAGTTTCCCGGCGATTTCCAGTTTTTTGCATCCTGAAGCTTTATCGCCGACATTTCAAGCGGACACGGCTTCCTGTCGATTGCTATGATATCCTTTGCTATTTCCAGCTTTTTTGAAACCTCAAGAGAATCTTTCACAACCACTAAAATATCAATATCACCCGACTTTGGGCTAAACGCATCAAGGGCAATGGAACCATGGAGGTATACTCCTGTCAGATCATCTCCCAAATGCTTTTTCCATACGCCTACAACCTTCTCAATCTGTTCTTTTATTTCAATCGGTAAATCCTTGTATCCAAGTAATGGATTCATCGCTTTCCCTCCTTATTCTGCTTCCTTATCAATATCCACTCGCAAATCAGAAATATTCTCCCACATATATCTTCTTCTCCATAAACACTCTCCGAAGCATTTCCTCATTCCCATTGATTTCCACATCAGGTCGCAGCATTGCCTCGTCAAGATTGATACAACCCACTGCCATCTGCGAAAGTGCCCGGTGCGAAACCACAAAATCAGGCCTCTTAATATCATTCACCAGGTTTACTGATTCGGCGGTCACATGAAAAACTCCGTTGTTTTCCGGGATGAGATCATCACTTATCTTTATAGTAAAATCACAGTCTGCAGGCTTTTTTATGATTTCAAGCAGCTTTTTAGCATTGATCACCCTGACCATAAAGTCAAAACGGCAGGTTTTATGAATCTCATAGGCTCTCGGCGTTCTGATCAACCTCAAAAGATCAATTCCATAGGGAAGCTTAAGTTCTATGTTTCCGTAATCTGCGTCAAATCTGCCAAGAAATGCAAGAATCGCATAAAAGCCATCGCGACTTAACCATGCACACTCCTCAACATGCAGTATGGCTGCCGGATCATGTCTGATATCCGTAAAAATGAGATACGCAATGTTCTCCCCGTTTTTGCTGAAAAGATAGGAGAATTTTCTTTCCTGATAAAGCTTTTCGACCTTCATGTGCTCCATCATGGTTTTCTCATCACGGATCATGGCAAAATTATAGTTTGCGGCAAATTTCTGATATATTTTCAAGTATTCATCAACCGGCTCTCCCGGATTCCATCTTGTAACCTTTCCGTCAAACTTGTATCCGGTAAGGAGTGCCGGCTTCAGCTCATAATTATTTTGGAACGTCACAACCTCATAACCCTGCTTTCGATAGAATGCATGGTTGAAAGGAAAGAGTGCCGAGATCACCTCTCCGCTCCGGTAGCTTTCCGGCAAAAGTTCCCTGAAGATTTCTCTGATTGCTCCCTCTTCCCTGTATTCCGGCAGTGTCGATACGGCTCCTATTCCGCCTGCAGATACCGGCTGCCCATCCAGATAAAATTGAAATTTGTTGTTGATTATCCTTGCAGCAAGCGTTCCGTCATCTGTAAAGGCGCCCCAGTCTTCCACCGTTTCGCCTTCAATACGCTGCCTCTCGCTCTCCACATCATCAATTCTGTTATGAAAACAATACGCAGAGATCAGATAAGCATCAAATCTCTCACTGCCATTAATTTTTCTTACTTTCATCGTAACTCCTCCTGTGTCTCATAATCACTCTTGTCACCTTAGTGTGTCCTTCTATCCGATGCAACCTCATAAGCAACATATTCATGATCAAATTCATAACCGAATTTTTCCGCCAGATGAACCGAATTCCTATTTTGAGCATCCCAGCTTGGATATAATCCTTCGTTCAGGCAATTCAGTATCAGTGCCGCACAAACTATCGTTGCCAAATGCTTTCTTCTTTCCGATTTTACTGTATCAACTTCAATTTCTATCCCTTCATGATATCGGGTATAGGAAGATGCACCTGCAACAATCTCGCCGTTCTTTGTAATGACCATTCCTCTTCCGATTTGCAGGTACTTTTCTTTACTTCCAAATGCAGAAACAAAATCTACAGTCACCGGATTCTCCAGGCATTTGTCATAAATAGCTGAATCAATCTTTTTCAGTTCATATCCATCGGGAAGCTTAGCAATCTCTTTCTGCAATTGATCTATGTCAAACTTTGTATCCTTTTTTATTGCATACCTGGTAACTCTTTTTGCATCCGGGAAGCATTCTTCGATCAATGTCGCCCACTGCTCATTTTGTGGCACCATTATTACAAAGCCTTCCGGTTTATTGATTACCAGCTCCCTGTCAGGTGCTCCCGCCAAAAATCCAAAGCAACCGACAAATGCCAACGCTGATTTGGGATTTTCCAAATCTGTAACGAAAATTTTTCCCATAACCTTCTGAAGACAGGAATAGATTAATGTTTCTTCCCATCCGTCAAACAGACTTTTTACTTTTGAAGTATCATTCAATTCGTATATCATTACTTAACCTCTTTCTATTTTGCCCGTTAAATAGAAATCTTTCACAAAAATGCAGGTTCCTCAAATACCAATCCATTTTCCAAAAGATGCTCGATAAATGACTTATAATATTCGGGTAACATTTCCTCTGTCTCATCATGGGCATGGAGCAGAAGAATGTGCCTGTTGTTCTCGGCAAACAGAACCGCCCCTGATTCAGGATTTGTATCATGCATTTTTTTCCACACAGATTCCTTTGTAAACTCTGAACCTTGACGGATCTTGTATTCTTCAAAATCAAATGTCCAGAAAGTATCTATATCTGTATCTAAGCTGTTTTCTCTCCACCAGGGATATGTAATATGGGTATCATCAACCTTTTGAAATCCCTTCTCCTTCAGATACTTCTGTAAAGCATTTTTGTTGTCTCCTCCTTTATTTCCATAAGGGAATCGAAAAGGCCTAAATACTCGCTCCACACCACTATCCTTATATAATCTTTCGAGGACAATCTCACATTTCTCGATCTCTTCCATGCACTCTTTCATCGAAAGGGAGGAAAAAGCCGGATGTGAATAACTGTGATTTCCCACAATCATCCCATTTTTTACAGCATATAGCGCTTCCTCATAATAACGCTCAACATTCTGCCCTGTTGCAAATAAAATTGCCTTTATTCTCTTTTCGTTTAAATAGTCCACAATCGCAGGTGTATTTTTTGATGCTATATCATCAATGGTTAATAGTGCGCTATTCATCTGTTTCTCCAATCTCTACCGTTCCTTATCCTCCGGGCATGTCAGCTTTTCAATTCTTTCCATGATTTCATCCCATGTGGGTTGCTTCCTTAGTTCCTCTTTCATTTTCCTTACATTATTTTTCATGCTTTCACTATGATACACTTCAAGCACAGTCTCATATAACTCTTTTCCCCTACTGGGGAAAGAGCGAACTTTCTTTCCCAACCCAAGCCTCACAATCTGCTCTGCATTAGTAAGCTGGTCATTCAAAAAAGGCATTGCAACCATAGGAACACTGGATTGAAGAGCCTCGTTCACACTGTTCATCCCGCAATGTGTCAAAAAAACATCGGCATGTTCCAATACTTCAATTTGCGGTACAAATGAATATGCGTAAATATTTTCAGGAATCCTTCCCAATGTCTCCGGCTTGATTTTTCCTGTATTTAAAATAACAGAAACATCTTTTTCTCCAAAAGCTCTGATACATTCCTTGCAGAATCCCCGATTGCTGATGATACTTCCAAGAGATATATACACAATGGGGTGTGACATTTTATGATAGGGAATATCCGACTCCTTTCCGTAAATTTCCTGTTTAGGTGTAAAGAAGAGGTAACTGTCATCAAAGCTTTCTCGCTTATTCTGGAATTTTTCAGGGACATAAACAAGGTTCAAATCCGGTTTGTCGTACACAACCGCCTCATCCAATGTTTTATGCTCAAGTCCCATTCCCGCAGCTTTCTTTTTTCCCATCACCTGCAAATCAATCAGTCTTGCTGATATCCGGAAAAATGCCGAGGCATCTTCCCTTGTTTCCTCTGACCACGCAGGTTGCGAGAACTGTCTTACACAAGGAATATTCTTTAACTGTGCAATTTGTATTCCGGGATAAAAAAACATTTCATAGATGAGCAGATCAAATGGCTCATTAAGCGACATAGCCGTGTCAAATGCCGCCTGAAAACAAGATCTCTTTTTCTCCATTTCACTCGGATGGACAGGATAATTTATGTATGATATGAATGTTGCCCCCGTGTTTTCGATTTTGTTCCGAAATTCCTCTGCATTAACATATTGCACTGTATGTCCTCTCTTAACAAGCTCCCGGGTGAGCGGTAAGGTCGGATTTACATGGCCCGAATAGGGCAAATTAATCATCAAAATATTCATAGGTATGCTCCCAAAAATCAAATTTGCTGATGTTATTTCAATGTCCAATATCCGTCATAGGCATATCCCGTTTTTCCAATCAAAAAATGTTCCGATTTAGTGAAACCCACTTTCTGAATTGCTTTCATTCTTTCTACCGCATATATCGGAGCCTTAGTAAGTACACCTTTACATCCTAACATTTTCTCTATTTCCGGTGTGACAAGTGAAAAAATGCCATACAATTCATTTTCCTGTTCATAATCACTTCTCACATCTACTCTTAAAATACCCATATTATTAAATTTATCTTCGGATACTCGCAGGCACAATTCAACCGTTCCAATTCGTTTTACAAATAAGCAATCCAACTGTAGGATTTTCATTTTCTCTTTTCAAGATTCCGTCCACAGCAGCAACATATGTTCCCAACTGCCCCATGTCACCGGGTTCAAAATTTCTTGTTTTAATTTCCACTACCACATAACATTGGTTTTGAATATTATAGAAAAGCATATCTAAAAATTGTTCTGTCTTTCCCACCTCAAGTCGATACTCTCTTCCAACAAACGCAAACCCTGTTCCTAACTCTAAGAGAAAATTCTGAACATCAGCCATTAAGGCATCCTTAAGTTCCTTTTCATCATATCCTTCCCGGAGCGCTAAAAAATCAAAATTGTAAGGATCCTTTGTCATCTGTTGTGCAAGGTCACTTTTTACATCAGGTAAAACTTTTGAAAAATTACTGATCGCTTTCCCCTGTCGCTCATATAAATCTGTATCTAAGAAGTTTAATAAAACTGCTCTTGACCAATTATTCTCCAAAGTTTTGTGCACATAAAAAAGTGCCTTGTTAACATCTTTTCTGCATTTACCAATAATTTGAATGTGATGTCCCCATGGAATTTTAAAAACCGTTTCGTCTATGCAATCCACAGCAAGTTGTTGTGGATTTATATCTGTATGGGAATTCTCAACAACTTGTTGTGGATTTTCAAAATACAATTCGAAGAACCAACACATGTACCTCAAATTTGTAACTGAAAAAGATTTTACATCAGGCAATTCTGCTCTAAGATCTTTACTGATTTTACTATAAAAATCTGAACCATATAACGCCAGTTTATTCATTCTTGATATATCTTTTCCAAGATTCCAATAAAACAAAAGCATCTCTTCATTTACCTTGGAAGCTGCCTTAATCTGACATTGTTTAAAATTCAAACTGATGCTTTTTATCCATTCCGAATATTCCGGATTAATAATAACTTCACCCATAAAAAACAACCTTTCTCTATTTTTATCCTCATTGGTTTGAATTTCATCATAATTGTATTATGATATTATTTTTTAAATAAGATGTGCCATATTCTCAATACTGCTCTTTTGAACACCAATAATTAAGTGTGCATCAACTTCAAATTTGTTTTCCTGTAATCAATCCTAATCTATAACTAAATTCCCCATTGACCTTTCACCTGTTACCTTCTCACCAAGTCTATTTGCCCAGCCTTCTGTAAAAAATGAAAAGTATGAAATCTGATCATCTTTTCTCTTTTTATGTAAATTCGGCAAAAATCCCCACAAAGTTGAAGGTATCCCAATTACAATAAGATAAAGTGGTCCTAAAATAAGGGACTGTATTGTATGACCATATTCATGCACAAGAAGTCTTCTTGAAAGTTCATCTTTTGTATACCCATCTTTTAATTTATTATAAAAGTATGGTTCTTTCGTTACAAATACAAACATTCCCAAAGAGACACTTGATTTATCATTCCATTCTGTTATTACTGCCCCATGTACACTGCACGCTAAAATACAAAACATTTTTCATAGTATGTTTTCCACCAATTTCGATTTGTCAAATTCATAAAATATGAAATTCTTATATAATCGTAAAACGAATAACACACGCATGAACTAAATCCGGATCACAGTTTTCACATAGAATGCCAGTAGCCCTTTTAAAAACAATGCCCTCCGCTTTTTGGACCTTCTCTTTATTTCCGTTTTCTTAATACAAGTAATACGGTAAACACTATAACAAAAAATAATATATAGGTAACCAAAAGACTTATAGGCTCAAAAGATAACCAAGTTTCACCTTGTATATCCTGATTTGGAGACGCTGACATTGGAAAAGTCTTATTCATCATGATTCCAAATCCATCATAACCTACCCATTCACCACCTGAATAAGTAATACATAAAAACATTTTTTTCATTACAAAATATGTTAACAGGTTAATAGCAATCCCAAGCAGATTTACAATGCCTGAAATTAATAAAGATTTTTTTATAATATGCTTCATTTCATACCCTCTATACTTTCTTGTAAAAAACTAATGTCAACTTATCATTAATGGATTCTGTCTTTCCGGTCTTGCGATACCCCATTTTTTCATAAAAATAGCAATTGCCCTTTTCTTGCAAAATAGTATCAAGTTCCCAATTTGATTTGCCGTGTATTTCTTCTACAAGATTTATAGCTATCTGCGCATATCCTTTATTTCTGTATTCTTCCATGATAAAAATGGGGGATATTCTTTTGGATTTTCCTTCTTCTTTCTTATCAACTACTCTGACAGCACCGACCTTAACCTCATCAATCACAATAAAATAATAATATGTAAATGGTTGTTTCAATCGCATAATTATCTTATCGATTTTTTCCGTTGCCGGACTGGTTTCTGTATCCTGGTATTTTGCATATAATCCTTGAAATGCTTCCACTTGCATCTTCCAAAGCAATTCCGCTTCCTCAAGTCCAATTCTTACTAATTTAGAGTTCATTAGTTCTTCTCCATAAAATATCATTTTTACTCATATTATCATATTCATCCTAAGAAGGCCCTCTCGTTTCCTTCTGTTCCGGAAATTGTTCATCATATTACCCATTCATCAGGCACAAATTCAACCCGGGATTATTGAACATAGCAAATCTTTTTCCGTTAGTTGCACTTACTTTCATATCTAATACTTTTTCATAAAAATCCAACGATTTGTCAAAATCTTTTACAACTAAGTAAATTGATCCCCAATTCATACTATTGCCTCCCCTGTACCAAAAAAATTGCAATTATGTATTTTTTGCAAGTACACCTTCGCGCCACTTCTCGATAATCTTCTTTATATTTGCTTCCGGTGTCTCAGTTCCATCCAGTTCCATCTTTACGCAAGGTAAGCTGTTCATCCATTCTTTCTGTTCCTGAAGATTTGGAGAACCGTTACTTTCGTAGCTTCTATTAGATTCAAGAAACTTCATATGGTTAAGATACATGTCTCCGCCCGCAAGCACTCGTTTACCAAATCTTTCAACTGCGCGATCATGAACTCTATTAACCCGCACATTCGGCTCAACATATAAAAGCACCATCAACTCAAACATCTCATCAAATGCCTGATGAAAAGAGCTCATTGATCCTGCCATCACAAAATGTTCACATGATGAAACTGCTTGGCTTAATCTGTTTATCTTTTCTTCACGGCTATACATTACCGTATATGGCTTTTCAGTATCCGTTCTCCAAATATAATCATCCACATCATAGTATGGATACCCTAATTCGTTAGCCAATAACTTCCCAAGTGTAGTTTTGCCACTTCCGGAAGGGCCAATAATCATGATTCCCGTTGCCATTGTTATTTCTCCCATCGGCACAAAAAAAGAATTTCCGGATTCCCTTAACCGAGGTTGTCACTTCCAATTTCCAAAAGATTTCCTTCCGGGTCAGACACATAAAAATTCCTAATGCCAAAAGGATATGTAATTGGTCCACCTGCCGGGAACTTCACATCCAGCTTAGATAACCTCTCGTATTCCTCATCAATATCCTCATAAGTCGGAAGCCACATTCCAATCTCAAAAGTTTGATTTAACCCGTCCGCAGGCCTATAATCTTCATTGATAGCCTTAACAAACTCTTCCTTGCTATACATGAAAAAGGACAACCTGCCGCCGGCTGTAAAAAACTCTGCAAAAGCTCCTCCATCCCAGTCAGTTTCAAATCCTAAGATATCTCTGTAAAAGCAAACCATCCTGTCCATGTTTTCTGCAAAAATACATACCCCTGTTCGTACATTTCTTCCATTCATTTTCATCCCTCCGGTCAAAAGATAGTACAAAATGATATCTCTCTAAATCAATTTAAATAGTCCTTCTACTATGTAATACATATCACCCTTTGTTCTCGACCCATCATTTACAAGGCAGACAACACCATTCTCTTTGCATTCTGCTTTCACTTGTCTAGCAAAAAGAATATCTCGTTCCATCCAATTATCGAAAGCCTGTCTTTTATCAGAACATCCTTCCAAAACATATGGTACCCATTCCCGCTCTTTATAGTGAGAAATCAGAAAATACCATTTCTGAAATCACCTCCGTGCTTAAGCGCCAGCCACTCCTCCCTTGTAATTGCAAATACTTTAGTTATCTCATTTTCCTCATCCTCGAATTCATCAACCTGCCTACATCCCCAGGACATTGCAGACCTTGCTGAAGGCAAATTTGTATATTTCATATAGGAAAAAATCATAGTAAACGGCGTGTTTTCAAAAGTCCAATCTCTTACCGCACTCGCCGCTTCCTTAGCATAACCTTTTCGCTGCATATCTTTCCGGATATGATATCCGATTTCAGGTTTGATCACACCACCAATATTCTGCATAGTCAGTCCGCAGTCACCAATCATCTCCCCTGTGTCTTTCAGACAGACCGCCCATAAGCCAAATCCAAATATCCGGTATCTTTCTATATTCCTGTCGATCCACCCTCGTACTCTCTGCTCATCAAATGTGTACGGATAATGCTGCATAATATCGGAGTCTGCCAGAACAGCAAAAAGTGCATCGTAATCATCCTGATTCATTTCTCTCAAAAATAATCTTTCTGTTTCTATCCTCATTGTTATTGCTCACCGTACAATAATTTCTAATTGTTTATAACAGTATTACAAATATCGCTAACAATGCTTTCAATATCCCTTTCAGATGTAATGCTAACTTCATTTAATACATCAGAAAAATCCTTTTCTCGCCACCACCTGCGCATTTCTTCCTCACCAAAATCATTGCAATTAGGCTTTGTTTGGTGTCGTTTTAATGTTTCTTCAAAAGGTATATCAAAATAGTATGCATATACTTTTGTATCATATAATTGAATAGCCAGCTCAAACAAGGATTTATACCAATCTGCATACATAATGCCTTCTAAAACAACAAAATCGCTATGGCTACTGCCATAAACTAAAAGTTCTTTCATAAGTGGCAGTGCAAGTGTATTTTCTCCATCTTTGACTCTAAGCATATCTCTTCTAATTACATCTTGTGAAATAAGCATAGGGTTTCTGCCAAATCTCCGTTGCAATTCTTTGGCAATTGTGGTTTTTCCACTACCTGAATTTCCTCTAAGTATAATAAGTTTTCCCATATCATCGCCCTTAAATTTTTATCTTACTCTATACCATTCTCCGGATGTAACATCTTTTTTCAAAGCTAACTCATACCCACCATCTCCATGGTACAAATAGATTTCAGTATCCTCCGGTTCCAGTTCCAAAACAAATTCATTCTTTGCACCAATAGAGCTGTTAAATCCTCCCCAGGCAGAATAAAACTTCAAATAGTGCGGTTTTACACCGCCACCTTCATCTTTATAGCCTCTTACATATCGCATTGAAGAACCAACACCTACTTTAAAAGTGATCATACTTCCGTCTTCAGAGACAACAAAATCATCTGTTATATATGTATTTGTTTGAATTGAGAAGCCTGATGCTATTATCCATAAGAATACAAGACCTAGGGCAACTAATATAATAATAATCACTTTTTTCTTCATAATTTATAAATCCTTGCAATATATTCTGGAAGGTTCTCCTCCAATGTCATTCATGATCTGATAAAACTCACATCCATATTTTTCATACAAGCCTTCATGGTTTGTTGAAATGTAGATTTTATGAACATCCTCTGTCTTTGCGATTTTTGCTATTTCTTCAAACAGCATTCCCACATAGTGATGTCCTCTTCTCTGTGGAAATGTATAGACCCAACCCATCCAAGGCTTCAGATCAGTCGGTTGGATATCATCTTTTTCTGCGTATGTACAAAATGATATCAGTTCATCGCCTTCTACCAGCATCAGAACCCTAACATTATCGCCAACATACTCCTGCAATTTGCCTTGTTTCAACAGATCATGCAGGAATTGCCCGGCTCCCCAATCGCATCTTCCAATTTCCTCAAGCCAGTGCTCCTGTTTATCACTTTCAAAATAATTAATTACCTTCATCGGTTCTCTCTCCTTATCATTCAGACTCATTTCCGTTCTTCTTTTCAAATATTCTTAATGCCTCATCCCAATACTTTTCCTCAATATTGTACCAGTTATCTTTATATCCATTTAATCTCATAGCTTCGTTTAAAACTGTTCCATGAGAGATTTCACCTGTATAAAGCAAATGCTCCGTAATCCTGCACCAGTAGGGTGCGATGTCCCAAAGCCCCGATTCATGTATTTCTTTTATGACACGCTCAACATCATAATCCAATGATATAAATCTATACTCCCATTCCTGTCCATCCGAGTTAAGTATCATATATTGTGTCTTCATTTTACTGTGAAGCGGAACTCCTACAGCACCGGCATTCAGAACAGTTTTTTCGTCATTCAAAATTATTTGTTGCGTATGCGTATGACCACAGACAATATATCGCTCTGCGCATTCCTTAACCACTTCCCTGGTTTTTTCGTCATCAGGCAGCAGCTTCCCTCTGTTGTTTACCGGTGTTCCATGACATAGTAAAATAGGTGCAGCACCATCAAATTGAATGCTCTCACATATTGGTAATGTTTCAAAAAAATCAATATCTTTTGCTGTCAGATTTTCATAGCAGCAGATCATGGCACCTACACTATGATTGCCATTTTTCCAATCACAATTGATATCTTTTCTCCGGTTAATCCAATAATCTTCCTTGTTGCCCCTGATGAAAAAACATTGATTTTTTTCACGCATATCATAACAAAATTTGTTCAAAAACTACCGACGAGGGTACAGCATGCCGATTCCTGCTCATATACCCTTCTTGCTCCATTTTACAGAGTAAATTGTTGTTCAAATACTCCCATCGAGGGTACAGCACGCCGATTCCTGCTCATATACCCTCCTTGCGCCATTTTCACAGAGTTAGATGCTATATTTAGTATTGTCCCGTAATAAAATGTCATCTTTTCGGCTGCAGACAAAAAGCATCCCTCTACTGAAAGAGCCCGATTAGCTATCAAACCTGATTCAAATCAAGGGATCTGAAGTAATCCGTTTCATCTTCATCAAAAATGACAAATCTCAAACTCTCATACAGTTTACCGGCAACAGCATTTGTCTTTCGATGTCCTATATGAATTTCAGAAACCTTATAGTCATTTTTCAGCTTTTCAATCGCTGACTTCATTGCAGCTTTAGAGTATCCGTTTCCCTGATACTTCTCGTCAATCATCAACGGATTAATATATCCTGATACGCCATCCTCGTCGTATCCTATACCAATCAGGCCTACAATAGTTTCATCATTTTTGATTGCATATAGCGTTGTTTTTTCCTCATACCTACTGATACCAACCCAGTATACATTCGGAATGGGAAATACATTTTTCTGTTCTTCTGAAACGGAAAGCTCCATCGTTTCCAGCCAATTATCTACATTTAATTCTTCTAATATTATCATTGATTATCCTCGTAAATTCTTATCAAACCCTATAATTTGTTATTTGCTTTCTACTGTGCAACATATCTGGCAAGTTCAAGTGCAATATCAAAATGTCACGAATCCTGCAATACCGAATAAACATCCCGTCCTATCTTTTCACTGAAATAATCCTTCAGTTGCAGATTCTTATCCCATTTATCCTGTGGAAACGTGCCATACCTTCGTTTGACATCTCCCATTCTCTCCTCCATGGAAACCACACCCTCTGCTGAACCGATTGCATCACAAAGCTGAATCAGTCTGTCGTAATCGTCATAAACAAGCTGTCCCAGATAATCCTCTATCACTTTCTGCTGTTCCTTCGTCACATCAAAATTACCGATATAATCCTCTATCCTCTGAATACTGAAGGAATGGGACGCACAGATTCTCGCCACCTCGTCATAACCAAGTTCTGTCATATACCTGTATCCGTCATAGATATGCCCGAAATGCTTCACGCCGAATTTTCTGCCAATATCATGTAAAAGTCCAAGTACAAACGCTTTCTCTGCATCCATATCCGGACATTCTCCTGCAATCCGCTCCGCGCAAAAAGCTACTACCTCGCTGTGTCTGACCCATGCACCGGGATTATGTAATTCTGCGTCCGCCAATAATTTTTTTGCCTCTGCTCTGTCTGGAAACATATGTAACCTCCCCGTTTTTCCCTCAATCCTTCTTCCACGGTCTTGCCTTTGAAAGCCAGCCCTGTTCCTCCCAATACTGCTTCTCTGCCTTTGAGGCTCCCCAGTCTGCCAACTGCATTCCTCTGTAGAACAGGAATAAACCCTTTGTCTTTATTCCCACGTGAACCTGCTTTTTCCTTTGGATTTTAGCAGCAATCCTGTCTGTATCCTTTTCAATCCTGGTCTTTATCTTCTCAGGGACCATTTCCCAGTTCATTGCATTCACCGCAATGCCATAGCGGGTCACCTCCGGGATTCCCCAGTTCATCAGATTATCCGCTATCAGCTTCGTCGTTTTTCCGGCTCCGGCACCTGCTGCCGTAGAGATCACCACCGCCCGCTTTGAAAACAGCTCTTTCACCGGTCTGTGTGTCATCCAGTTTGTAAAGAAAAGATCTAAGAAAGCCTTCATTGGTGCGGATGGCATCATACAATAAGTGGGACTGGTAAAAATAAGAAGATCAGCCGCAAGCATATCCTCAAAAATCGGAACCTTTTCAGACCAATAGGGACACCTTTCCCTTGCTTCCAGGCAGAAATAACAGCCGCAGCAAAAATGATTCAGATTCTTTGGCAGAAAATATTCCCTGATTTCCTGATCTCCTGACAGTTTGTCTGCCAGTATATTGCCGATTTTCCATGTACTTCCTTTATGATTTTGTCCGTTGATCACTACTATCTTCATAATCGCTTCCTTTATCTTTTTAACCCTTTCAGATATTCCTTCTGTTCCTCCGTGATCCGATAACTCTCACGAGCCTTCTGTATGGTCTTGTTATGAACCCAGGTGTCCAGTCTGTGCCCCTCGATGTAGGGAATGGTGGTATCCCACTGCTTTGCAAGTGCTGTGGCAAAAAACCATGCGATCATCATATTGACATAGTATTCTTCCGAGTGGACACCGGCAGGGATTTCCAAATATTCCGGTGCATAGTCCTCATCAAGGAAATGGCTCATCAACATTTCCAGGCCGAACCGGCAGGTATATACAAGGTCCGATGCTGCCCATTCTCTGATTTTTTCAAGCAGCTTTGCTTTATGCTTCTTAAACACCTTGGGAGACATGATATCGCAGACAGCCCAGTTATCTACATAGGGCAAAAACAAATCCACCGCCCGGATGCAATCATCGTAATCCTTCATCTCTGAAAGCACCAGTCCATGCAGCATATTTTCATCATAGTACTGATGCGGCAATTCCTTTAAGAACTCCTGACATTCCGGATCCTTGCTGTAGCTTTTGGCAAGCTTTCTAACCTCCGGCACGCGTACGCCGATAAAGGCTTCTCCGGGGATTCCGGGTGTTAATTTACTTTGAAATTCCGCATATTCCTTATCCTGCAGCTCAAAGAGCTTTTTCTGTATCTCCATGTTCTCTCCCTGTCTCCTTCGTCTTAAACTCATATAACCGATACATCTTTTTGGACATTTTTCCGCCTAATACCGTCTTGAAGAAGACTCTCTCAAATCCCTTCAGTTCATCAACCAGATCATCCGGTGTCATGTCAAGTTCCCCTGTAAAGCGCATACCGGTGCTGTCTGCAAGCTTTGCCGGATCATCCAGACCGGACGTAACCTGGGCTCCCACATCCTTGATCGGATTTTTGTATTTGGATGCTTTTACTGCAAACTCTGTATAGCAGTCCATCAACAGCGTCAGATTGTCGAAATGCTCCTTAAGTCCGGCCAGCAGATTCTCAAGCTCCGGAATCTGAAAGTACATGCTGACACCCTCCATGACCACAACTGCATGTTCACACGCAGGCAGCTCCCCGATCCAGACTGTCTGCCTTGCGTCTGCGGCCAGCATCCGATAATTTTCGGTTTCCCGATAGTATTTTCTGCGCTCTTCAATAACGGAAGGAAAATCCACATCATACCATACGGTTTCCTTCTTCCCGATTCTCTCCACTCTGCTGTCCATGCCGCATCCGATATGTAATACCAGCGCTTCCGGCGCATTCTCCAGCTGTTCTCGCACCCATCTGTCAAACACGGCACTGCGCATGCCCATATAGTAAGTAAACCATTTGGACTTTGCTTTTCCATGAAGGGTGAAGCCTTCCTTTTCCCATATCAGCTCAGCCTTGGGATCGTGAAGGATGATTCCCTTTTTGCTCACTGCTGCCTTTCCATATAATGGAATATACAATGTCTTATTTACTGAATTCATTTTCTTTCCCCACCTTGATATACAATCCTTCTGGGTTCCTTTCCGTAAGGATGAGCCATACAGGTTCCGCCAAAATAGCTGTAGGGCTCATCGTTATCCTTGATTCCCACACAGACTTCCCAGACTGCCTTTCTATGTACTTCGCAAAAAGAAGCATCCACAAGCTCCAGATTATGTCCTGTCAGAAGATAGTCAAATTCTTCCCGCATTTTCTGTATTTTGTCCAAAGATGCAAGAAACTGCTCCATAGGAAGACATTCCGGCAGCTGCATCCATGTCTGTTCCAGAATACTGTCTCCTGAAAACAAAATCCTGTCCTTCCTGTCCAAAAGCACGATTCCGCCCGGTGTGTGTCCCGGCAGTTCATACACTTCCAGAGCAAGACCTCCGAGATCAAATACATCGCCTTCCGTCACCGTCAGAAACTCAGCCGGCTTTCGGTTCATTTGCCTGATTGCTGCCACAAAAGCAGGATCCTGATAAAACCTTTCGGCCACCGGAATATCAGCAGGATGTATATATACCTTCTCAAAGTATACATTTCCATAAATATGATCAGGATGACCGTGGGTATTCACAACTGTGAGAGGAAGATCCGTGATCTCTTCCGCCACCTTTCGCACATTTCCATATCCTGTCATAGTGTCGATAATCAGTCCTCTCTCACTTCCCGTCACCAGATATCCTGTGGATTCATCATTGTCATTTAACAGCCAAACATGGTCGTTAATCTGTTTTACCTTAATTCTTTCCATCATGCTGCTCCCCCTTTTTCAATATTTTCTGTACCGACGGGACATCCAGCAGATTTACTGTTATGAATTGTCCCTGATAGAACGCTCCCCAATTATTGAACACACACGGCAGTTCCTTTGCTTTTTGCAGAGAATCCACCAGAATCAACGAAACGGGGATATTGTCCGATTCACAGTACTGTCTGATATCTTCAATTTTCTCGTAAATATAGGGACACTGCATGTCATAGTATATGGTCAGTTCCTGATTCATGATCTTTTCCTTTTTCGCATTCTCCGTAAATTTCGGAGTTTGACCGTCGAAGGAAAGTGCAAGCAGCTCATATCCGTTGTCTGTCACATCAACCGTCTCAAAGCCGTATTTCTTTGCAAATGCCTGATTTGAGAGCCAGTTTTTCTGTTTTTTTGCTCCCAGCATACAGATGCCGGATTTTCCCTTTTCCCTGGCATCTGCAATACAGTATTCCATCAGTTCCCTGCCATAGCCTTTTCCTTTCAATTTGCCGTCAACCCACAGGCAATATATGTAGTAAAAATTGTCCCCCGTTATCGGCACCCATGCTTTTTCCAGGTGTGCATACTCAATAAAGCAGCATCCCTTTTCATTTAGTTTTCTGAACACATGACCTTCCTTCAGCTGCCCGGAAAGCCAGCTTCGCTTTGCTTCCACACCCGGATGAGACTTTTTGCTTCGAATGATACAGCACAGATGCTCCTCACCGATGTTTTCTGCAGTCAGATTGATAAATTCACTTTCCATATGTTTTTCCTCTCATGGATAAGCTGAGTACAACTGCTACTAATCGATTCCGTAATAGATCAGTTCATCGTCCTCATCCTTTATCGTTCCGATAAATCCATCTTCTGAAAATGTTGCGATATATTCGTCACCTGAATCACTGATCAGTGTTATGGTATATGCATGTTCCCCATCGATTTTGTTTGTTGCATCAACTATTGTTCCGGCACCTATTTTCTGCATCACATAAGCAGCTCCCAGTGCCCTGTCTTCATCAAGGGACATTGTTTTCATGAAGAAATCTTTATTCGCGGACAATTCCTCCGGGACATCGTTTTGTTTTAAATAAAACTCTTCCTGATCAAGCCCCCGATTGATAATCATCGTCATATCCTCCGACAGATCGAAGCTGTATTGGCATCCCCAATCAATACCATCCAGAATTACCAGTTCAGGCCCGAAAAGACCATCTATGATATTGATTTCATCCACGTTGATTTCTTCCTTGCGATATCCTCCCTGACCATCGGAATGGTTCCATGTCAGTTTTCTATCACCGTTGTCATCTAAATAAAATTCCAGATAGATTTCCTCATCTTCTGTATTGATCCAGGTGCCCTCAAACCGGCTGAAATTCTCTTGTTGCTCATTGTTCCGTTTCTCAACTGCCGCTTTTTGCTGATCCAGTTCATCCTGCGTATAATACTTTTCTTTGTCGCCATCAGTTACCCAGCCTATGTCTGTGGCCTCGTGCTCCCAGAGAATTGCATATTGGGGCGAATCCAGATATCTTATGTAAAAATGATCATAGCTTCCTCGCAATACGATACCGCTTATTCTTTCAGCCGCCTCGCCCTTAATTGTATAAATACCGTTTTTATAGTCGGTGCTAAAATCCTCATCGATTTTTTGAAAGTCTGCATCATAGCATGTTAAATCAAAATCGCCCTCAAGATCAGATATATACACTTGCAGTTTGCCATCTGAGTAGACGGATTTTGTCAGTGCAAGCGCGGTAATCTCTTTTTTATTATCATATGTATATGTTATTTTCTTTTCTGAACATCCACTGAGAAATATCAGGGCACATATACATATCATGATGATCAATTTTTGTTTTCTTTTATTCATCCCGATTAACCTCATAACACCTTTGCAAAAGATTAAATGAAATAAACTCCGTTCATCTCAATTCCCATTCTGTCCGCTATTTTCTTTTCAAAAGAAACCTTATCATCAAATATCTTTTTAGATAAATCAAAATTTAAAAGTTTTCTATGCTCAGATATTTGTTTTTGCCATTCTCCCATATAGAACTCTGGAACTTGATTCATTTCCTGTTGTGTTGTATAAGCATAATAGCTTATAGACATCCAAATTCCCTGCGAACCATAATGATCCAGAAGGTCGGCGTCTTGAAGTAACTTCTCATCCCATGAATGCTCACTTGTTTGTGGTTGTCTATCACAATGAGTCGATATAAGTTTGCAGACATACTCCAGTTCTATTTCCGTCATCTCATCTTTGAGTAAATCACGTACTAAAACAGCTCCTGTGTGACTATGAGGCTCTATTCCTTTCCCAATATCATGAAACATACCAGCACATCTTAAAATATCATCCATAGAATCATCATCAAAAAGTTTTTTTCTTAGCTCAATTACTCCGTTTGCTACTCTTTTCCCATGGTAATAAGCAGCTCCAATTTCCCTTTCTTTATGAGACTTCTTTTTCCCCATATATTTAAAGGCAAGTTTATCTAATTCATCAAAATTCATTCTTAGTTCCTTTCTGTCCTTTCTGCCGTAAAATAATCCTCTAAAATTGGTGTATGTGTTTCCACTATTTTTATATTTTTCAATTCTTCTCTTGCAAAAAATCTAAGTTCAATTGACTCCTCACTACACTTCAAATCCGGCATTTTCTTAAGAGTTGTTGTATATAAAGCCATTATGGACCTAATAACATTACCGTCTGGATATGCAATAATGATAGATGGGTCATCATATAATTTACAAAATTCAATATCTTCATCAAATAGGATAATTCCTGTTTCTTCAAAAGTTTCTCTTTTTACACATTCCAATAAAGTTTCGTTTAAAAATAATCCACCACCAATGAACGCCCACCTATCGCTGTCTTTTCGTGACTCAAGCAATACTTTACCGTCATAATTAATAAGGATGGTAGAGCCTATATGATTTGGTTTATTTGGTTCAGGTGCATTTGCATTTTTGTAATAAAAAGTTGATTGTCCCATTACTGTCACCTCCAAAAATTCGGAATTTGATTCAAATCCAAAAACTGTAATCTGGCGAATTCTCTTTTCAATTATTTTTTCTCCGAAAACTCATATGCCTGTTCCACCCATGCAAACAGTTCTTCGTCCAAATCAGACAATTTACTGATTACAATATGCGTTGTCCATCTTCCGGGGTAAGGTTCTGTTTTTACTGCTACACGTCCAGATTCCAGAGGATAAGGAAGCCCAAGTGTCAATACAAAATAGTTATCCGGAAGCTCCGCTTTCTTTTTTACTCGCAGAAAAGAAACACAGGCATAAACATGACGATTAGAAAATGTGATCTGCGTTTTTTGTACCTTTATTTTGCTATCCGGAAACTGTGTTACCACTTTACCGGCAAATTCTTCATACAGAGGTAATGCTGTACGGTGTTGATTAAAAAATAAAAGTATATCCTGATTAATGAAGTCCACTTGTTTTCTCCTTAAAATTGAAACTACTGATATCTACGCATGGTTGCCGGTTTCCAGGCACCACTTTGCAATCTTCTCAATTAATGCAGCATCAATCTTGCCATAGGGGATTCTGACAGTACCCTTATCCGTTTTGTATCCTTGTAATTCTTTAGAAAACTGTACTACAGCTTCAGGGCCCGGATAGAAGCCGATGTGTTCCTTCGAGGCAGCAAAATGAACAATGTTATGACCTTTCCAGTAGGTTGGCATACTCCATGAAATACGTTCTTCCGCTTCCGGCAATGCACTGTGAAGAATCTGACGGATATAGCGCAGATCTTCCTGCTTATCCTCATCCTGGATCAGGATATATTCATCAATCGTCTTTGGCTTTTCACCGCAGTAATGACTCTGCCCCTTTTTCTTGAACGCTCTGCCACATTTGGGGCATTTCCACATAGGGATTTTCTCTCTGTCTCTTTCCTGAAGAACCACTTCAACAATATCACCAAAGTTCTTACCAATCTGCTTACGTATCTGTTTTGTAACGCCGATGATGTAACACGGAGTTCCCATTTTTACGACTTGCCCACGGTACGGAACACCATCAAAAGTAGCATTCACCAGCAGACGCCCTTTGCCAAAAAGCTCTTTGATATCGTAAGGAACCTCTACATAGGCAGCATCCATATTCTCATTTTGTAGAATTCTTGCACAAAATTTTAATTCCACGTTATTTACCTCTCATTGGTCAATTCTTACCCCATATTACTCTACTGTAAATTCTGTCCAATCGATTTTGTTATACTGCATTACATCATCTGATAATTTCATTCCCAGTTTTTCATAGAAAGGGATCGCATCTTCATTTGCCACAAGATATACGGCAATATCCTTTTCTCCGCCTGCAAGCTCGTGAGCCTTTTTCATAAGAGTTCTTCCAATACCATTTCCCTCATATTCACGGGCAACACCTAAGTCTGTAACATAGAGCCAATAGCAAAAATCTGTAAGGCCAAACAGTACCCCGACTATATCATTATCATCGTTTCGAGCCACAAGACTTATTGATACATTTTTTACCAGTTTTGTAATTCGTTCTTTAAATCTTTCCTTAGGGTACTGAGAACCAAGATTTGTTCTTTTCAAAAAATCAATATATTCATCTGCTCCCAGTCTTTCTTCCCGATACGATACATTCATAACCGGCCTCCTTAATTTTCAAAGAAGAACACATCTGCAGGCGTACCGTCTTCATAATTTACCTCTTCATTAGGGTAGCTTTCGACCAGACGATAATCGCCCTTCGTATATTCTTCTATTACTTGATTCCAAAAATGAACAGACCCGATATTATGAGGATGCCTTTTCAGCTGCCATTTTCCGTGGTGCTTATTCAGGACCTGAAAAACTGCCTCTTTTCCATATCCTTTTCTTCGATATTTATTCATAATAAAAAATTCTGATATGCAATAATCGGTCTTTTCCTCCGGTACTTCCGGGTAATCACTGACAAGAACTAATCCCGCAAGTTTCCCGTCAACTTTAACAAAATATGGATATCTGTGTTCTTCTTCAAAATAGCAATCCAAATACTCATATCCATACAGTCCTTCTTCGTTAACATCCGTTTTCTCCCACTGTGAAAACTCGTAAAGATATTTTTCAAGAAGGTTCATCATAATATCTTTTTCTTCCGGTTTTGCTTCAACGATTTCCAGCATATGATTATTCCTCCTCTCAAATAAGGCCCGGTCAATGCCGGATTTATTTATTTCCCTTAATAAAATGAATCATAGCCAAAAAACAAATAGGGATAAAATATGCACACTAAAATTCCAGTGCAATAACTCCACCAATGTTTGGTTCTCCATTTGACATAGAGCTGAACACTCCTGTCATTGGCATAATAAAACATCCAAAAAAGAATACTCCATGGATGATCATTAAGTACTTTAACCACTTATCTGCTTTGTTTTTTGTATCTATTGTAAGTCCCACAAAGAAAGTCGAAAGTGCCATCATGCCATATCCAAGTAAGTCATAACTGAAAAATAAACCACCTCTTGAATAATCCAGTACTCTCATAGCCTGATCATCAAGCGAATCCAGGCGAACAGCAGTTGTCTGTGCAAAATATACAAGAAGTATCAAAACAGTATAAATTGCAGCAAATGTCATGCCAACATAGGCTGCCACTCTATGTTTCTCATCACTTTCCTCACAAAAACCGGCGGTCATCATTATGTATCCTATCGGCAATAACATGCACACAAGATAACTGCCAAAACTAAAAGGGATCAGCATGCAGACGGCAAACAGTACTACTGATACCAATGCGATTGCAGCCCCGATACTCGCTATTGTTTTGTTCATTTTGAAACCTCCACACATTGGAATTTACAAATATCCCCTTTTTGTAGCTTCTTCAATCAATTTAGGTTGAATTAAAGGATATGTCCAATTTTCTACCAGCTCATCACATATAATGATTTTTTCAATTTCACTATGTATTTCTTCAAACGAAAAAATATCTGCTATGAAGAGCATGCCGAATGATTCCTTTTCAATTATTTCATCTACCTTGGTTTTACCTTTTACGGAATACACACAAACAGGCTTAATATCAAAATCAACGGCACCTGTTTCTTCCTTTAACTCCCTTTTTGCCGTATCTCCAATTGTTTCCCCGGCTTCTCTATGTCCGCCCGGCACTTCAAAAGTGTCTCTCTCCTTATGCTTGCAAAATACCCATTTTCCATTTGTCTTGGATATAATAACTGCAAAATCCAATAGTTTATCATCAATCGTATCGTAAAAATTAACCTCAACCATGTAATATACCTCTGTCTCATATCCCATACAAAGTTTCTGCAAATATCTGTTTCAAAACTTCATATGGTATATCCTGTTTTAAATAGATTTGCACCATTCCCTTAGGAGTGATTTTATAACTTGGTAATTTTGCCCACAATATTTCCTCTATTTCGCAAGAAACACTATCGAAAATCATCTTCCTTAGATTATTGTACATATCAATAATCTCACTGGGGTATTTTTCTATATAATCTTTTACCTGCTCATTCATTTGAACAGCCTCCATAAATTTTAGTTTTATCCTATCAAAACCCGGAAATCTCAAATGTGCATTCTGACGCACCGTTAACAATCGTATCAACGATTTTTACAATAACGCTCTTCTCAAAAACTTCAGAGAACAATCTCATATACCAACCGGCAGAACATTCACAGTAGTTTTTATTAAGGTGCTCGACTTTTTTAGGTATATTACAGTAACACTTTTCGTATACCGCTATAATCTTTCCATCCGAAACATGTAAATTTTTCCCTCCAATATCCGCTTCATTAAGAAGATTGAGAAACTCTGTAATATCACTTGATTTTGCATATAGTTTTTTCGCAATTTTAATCGCATTTGCAGATAGGCAACACCCACCGCATTTACGCATGGTATCAGTCATACAGATATTCATTTTCTCGGTAGTATTCAAAATGTCATTAATATATCTTGACTGTTTAAGCGGAGTTGCCTTTTCGTCAATAGTACCTATCTGGGAACAAATTACTGCTGCATTTTCCTTATCCATATTATCTATGATTCTTTTGGCTTTGTTCACATCATTTCCTCCTGTATATTCACAGCTTTCCTTATCACTCAACGCTTACTCTAAATCTGCATTTTTCACCGCCGCTAAGAACTGTTTCGATTATCTCTACCTCAATATGCTTTTCCGGCATCATATTTTCCAGGACATAGATCATGCTTTGTCTGGAACACTCACAAAAAGAGGCCTCTTTTCCTCCTGCCAATGCTTCCGGGCATACACATCTCGGGTAGCCCATTTCATAGATATGCCCCTTCTCTATTACCTTTGCATAGGAGAACTCGGTTTCCCCGTACTTCTGACAATAAATATCCAGATCACAGTCACTTTCCCGAAACCATTGCATGATAACAGGTAATACCGTATCTTTTACACAATTGATTGCTTTTGTTCTATAATCCATTATCTCCCCCCCTCATTTCTCTTGCGTCGGCAAAGCTTGTCAGCCGATTTGCATTTTCGAAATATGCTATTTAAGAAGCTTCATCAGGCTGTCCGCATATGCCTGATACACTTTGTCCATATGCGCCTTTATGTACTTATAACCTGCCGGATCTCCTACATATGCCTTGGGCACAAGCGAAAGATTCTCAGCATTTCCCTCATTCCATTTTCTCCTCTGATCTCCCACCAACATGGTAGGCTTTAAGCCCTTGATCTTATCCTCTCTGACCATGTCGGGACAGATATCCAGCATCATGGCTGTTTCAAAAGCGGAAGCATGAATATCAAATTCATCCTCCGGCCACTTCTCGATATCAAATGCTCCCTCCAGCTGAAAAGATGCTATCTTCAGAAGATAATCCTCATCTCCTGTAAATCCCTGATAAGGAATGTCATCCTCATACTCCGGCCAGTATGACTTCATTTCCAGGACTTCATTGGACTCAATAATGGCCTTAAGCATCGCTTTCTTCTGAACGTCATCTCCGTGTGCGTTGAAAAATACTGTTCTCTGAAAACCAAATCTGTCCAGAGATTCCAAAATCTCCTTTATTGATGCCACAATGGTATCCTTTGCGGATGTGAAGGTACCCGCAAACTGTCTCGTCATCGCCTGTGTACCGCCAAAATAAAACGGCGGTGCAATCACACATGATCTGCCCGCATCATCAAAGCATCTCTTTATTTCAATCGCCTGATTGAGGCTTGCAAATATATCCGCTCCAAGCGGCAGATGCGGTCCATGTGCCTCCACAACACCTACCGGGAAAAGAACCACCGCATTTTCTTTTACGGCATTTTCCACCTCTTCATAAGTCATACCCATCATTGTAGCTGTCAAAATTTCAAAACTATTTTTTCTCATTTTCTCCGTGCCCCTCTCTTAGCCGCAGTATTAGCTGCCTTAATCGTTTCTAAATAAGCGTCTTCCACAGGTGAAAGATTTTCTGTCTGGAATTTTCTATATTCTGCTCTCGCTTTTTCAATAGCCTGTTCATGGCTGATTGTTCCGGAGCCTGTAAGCAGCTTCCTGTTTCCGGATGACAAAATATTGTCCAGCTGCTCAATATAATCGTTCATATACATTGGTCTGTGTTCAATGGCATTGATTTCTGCAAAATCGAAGTATCCTGATACCAGATTATTCAAAACCTTAAGTTCCTCTTCTGATAAATAATTCTTCGCAATGGAAATATCCTTCAGAGAGGGAAAATCTCCTGAAAACGAGGTCAATCCCATAAATGGTTTCCCGGCATCTGCTCTTTCATATATGACTTCTGATGCCGTATGTCCATGTGCCGCATAATGCAACTTATTCTGTACAATTTTGAAAAAAAGTATCGACTCCTCAGAATGTGGATCATAATCTACACTGGTAGCATATAAATCCAATACTTGCCGATACAATACTTTTTCCGATGAACGAATGTCCCTGATCCGATCTAACAGTTCCTTCCAATATTGACCGCCACCATTCCCTTTTAATCGTTCATCATCCATGGTAAAGCCTTTTATCATGTATTCTTTTAATCGCTCTGTAGCCCATTTACGGAAACGAGTGGCAACAATGGATTTTATTCTATAACCAAGGGAAATGATCATGTCCAAATTATAGTACGTTACACTATAGTTTTTTCCATCGGAAGCAGTTGTTCGGATTTTCCGAACAACTGCTTCTTCGGCTAATTCACCATCTTCAAATATATGCTTAATATGTTCACTTACATTTGATTTGCTAGATTGGTACAATTCAGCCATTTGCTGTTGTGTCAGCCATACAGTATCATCCTGAATTCTGACATCTATTTTCGTCACTCCATTTTCGGTCTGATAAATTAAAAAATCTCCACTATCTTTCATTTCTAAATTCCTTTTCAAGAAGAACATATGTTTGTTTTTAGTGTATCATGTTTTCACACTATTAACAACCTTCAATCACAAATTCCTCCCTATCTCATAGGCTTCCTTCACCTGATAGGTAAAACTGTTTTTACTTGGATGACAATACACAATCAAAACATTCATTTTTCTCTTACACCTCTGTCAATTCCCGGGTTTTTATTTCTCACCTGAATATTCCGTTTGCCACAGCTCTATGGTTTCCGCTATCTCATTTACAACCGAATCAATAAATTCTTCGATTACACTTGCCGGTAGGAACCGGTAATCTGATACATTAACCGTTTCAACATCATATTGCACATTCAGCAAATGATCTCTCTGCTTTTCAATATTTTCTATCCTCAGAAGTCCCTCTGCATCAAAAGCCTTTGCATTTGCGAGCAGTACTCGGATCGCAGCTGTATTCTTACTGTTCTGGTAAAGCCACAGATCGATCCCTCTGGCTTCCACATAATACGCTTCCTTGAACTCTTCCAACTCCATGGGCGGTATATGCTCACTTTGAAGCCTTCTCCAGTTTTTAATGTCATTTAAGTAGTCTGTGAGGCAATGGACACACAATCCGATACCGAAATCTCTGTAATCGGTTCTCTCCCTCTCAGTCAGGATCTTACCGAAGGTATCGCCAATATTGCTCTTCCACCGTCTATAATCCTGAGTGTCACTCCATTTACCGCAGCCCTCAAACATATGAGATTTCACTTTCCTGTCAATCACAAAATCCGGATCCATGTGCACGCTGTCCGGTGCTACAGATCCCAGAATAAATTCCGCAGCATTCTCTATTTGCGGAAGACGATTTAAAAGCCTGTATGCAACTTCCATGTGTATCATCTGATAAGCCACAATTATTCACCTCTCACAATCAGCTTCCTGCGATTCAGGCATTGGCAAAACTCTATTCAAACTGATGCCTCTTTACCTGATCAAAATTTCTCTCCAAAGCATAGTAAACAGCATTTTCATTTGCAGAATACACAAAGGACACCCTGGTCGCCCAATTACCTTCCTGTTTTACTTCTCTTAACAGATGAAGTCCATCCTGAACAGAAAAGTCATCCGTACTGTTTCTCAGAATATCCATTGCCTTATCATATCTGTCTTTTCCGTAATAACCGAATCTCGAAGGTTCAAAATCAGCGGGTAGCTCCAAAGCAGCAAAATTGCTCAATGTCGCATATTTTTCCCGTATGATGCTGTATCCGTTTCCCGGTTCCAGGATCATGATATGACCTTCCTTATCCGCAATAAGGGAGTGAAAAGACAGATCCGGCATTTGAACCGGCCCCGTGGAGATATTTAGGATCTCTTTTGAATCCGCAATCTCCTTTAACTCCTGAAAAGACAAAAGCCCCGAGATATAATCATCAATCAGCTGATCCAGATAGTTAACTGACGGGTCAAATCGAAACGGAGCTTTACCAAAATTCAGATTATTCGGCATATTTCCAAAGCAGCCTTTGTTATTGACTCCGTGGGCCTTTCGCACATTTCCGTCGAGCCGGAACATCCCCTCCGGAATATCCGGAATATCCGGAATATCTTCCGTCCCAATATTGTTTTTGATCCCGATATAAAATTTGTCCGGCTCCGCATACACATCATAGTCAAATGCTCCTATGTTGATATCCATGTTGAATCCGCAAATGACATCCTTTCCTCTTCTGACAAATCCTGTACACATAAGAATTCTCCTCCATTACAAGCAGCCAAAGCTGATTACTCAACCCCTGCTTTTCCTATCCACTGTTCTTTCGTTAAATAATTGGTGTGTCCTACCCTTATCTCATTCAATAATGGTACCGGTACTTCATCACAGGTATGATGATAAGAAAATCCAAGTTTTTCCTGCACTCTCTTCGATTTCGTATTTCCATCATAGTATCCGCACCAGATCGTCGTCATTCCCAATTCTTCAAAACCGCGGCGGATCAGCTCCCTGCCGGCTTCAGGCACATACCCTCTGCCCCAAAACGGTTTGCCAAGCCAGTATCCAAGCTCACATTCATCATCCCGCTCTGTCATATCGGTATGTCCGTTAAGCTTTAACTCTATAGCGCCGATTGCTTTATCATTTCCTTTTTTACATATTGCATAACATTCTTTTCCTGAAAAAACATTTCTAATCACATTCAGGCTTTCTTCCACACTTTTATGCGACGGCCATCCCGCTATGGGCCCGACATCCGGATCTTTAGCATATTCAAAAAGACTTTCCGCATCCGCTTCTGTCCATGGACGCAGCACTAATCTCTCAGTTGTCAATATCATAATTTCAATACTCCTATTTCATAAATGTCAGGATTTCATTTAGATCCCATTCTTTTGCAGGGAGAACCATTGCTCTTTCCCTGATGACTTCTCTGATAATGCGCTTTTCAAGCTGCTGCCTGTGTCTGAAATGGGCTATCATATCTTCAAACGTACTGCATCCATACTTCTCACCATATGGCGAGTGAATCAGATACTCCAGCATCATCTGATACCACAACTCATTTCCTGACTGGTCACTTCGTTCCTTTTTTATCACCTTGATGTTATCCTCCAGCTTATCACTGTACAGATACAGCAATCGAAAGTTATCCTGATTGACCCTGCCATACAATTCGCGATAAAATTCTACAATCTCATCGTCTTTCAGCAGATGGAACAATATCAGATCTTCGATGATGTTCTGAAAGAAGGCACACTCAAAAAGATAACCTGTTTCCGAAAAGCTTTGATATCTCGAAAAAATAAGCTGTTCTAATTCCTGTAACGTTTTCCGCCCGTTATATACCTCATATTTTTCCAAATCCTTATGGAAATTTGGAATATCCGTGAGGATCCTGGTATACGAAACAACAAAGTGGTTCTGCTCCTGAACGGTATTTTTTATGATTTCATCCCGAATCAGTCTGTAGCATTGCAGCACTGCCTCATATTCTTCCTTCGTCATCCATGTGCCCCATGCCAGGTCAACCGGAGAATAATCTCCCTCCCTGCAAACACGAAATTCCGGAATGGCAGCGAAAATGCTGTTCACCAACGTGGATTTTCCCATTCCCTGAATTCCTTCTATAAAAACATTATTCATTCCGTCATTCCCTTCATTTCCCTTTTCGAATATTACTCCTCACATTCAGACTGTTGCACGCTTTCATAATATGCTTCCAGTTCTGCCTTCTGCTTGATAAATATCTTTCCGAGCTCCGCGTCAAAATGCTTACCTAAAGACTCTTCAATAATGGAAAAGGCTTTGTCAAAGGAATATTTCTCCTTATAACAGCGTTTGCTCACCAGCGCATCAAACACATCTGCCAGTGCCATGATCCTGGCTTCCAGAGGGATATCCTCTCCTGAAAGTCCTTTGGGGTAACCAGTTCCGTCCCACTTCTCGTGATGATAATGTGCCACATTTTCAGCTATTTTTCTAAATTGCTTATCATCAGAGCTGTGCAGGATCTTTGCCACGATCTGGGCTCCCTTTTCAGGATGTGTCTTCATGATCTCATATTCTTCGGGTGTAAATTTCCCGGGTTTTCTCAGTATGGCATCGTCAACCGCAATTTTGCCGAAATCGTGAAGAGGCGCAGCTTTGATGACACATTCAAAGAAGGCCTCCCCTTTTTTTGCATAAACAGGATCCTTTTGAAGACCCTCAGCAAAAATTCTCACACACTCGCTTGTTCTTCTGATATGGCCTCCTGTATTACTGTCACGGTCTTCCACCGTATCCGCCATACTCAGGATAATATCGTTCTGCATTTTGACAAGACTTCTTGTCTTTTTCTTTACCTCTCTCTCCAGTTTTTCATTGTATTCTTCCACCATCTTCAGATGATCCTGCCTCTCGGTATCATCAACCATTTCCACATAATAGCCGATCCTGGCTGTACCCTTTCGATTGTAGAAGAACTTCACACTGTGTTTGATGATTCTGTCCTCGTAGGGAAGGAAAAATTCATCCTGTTTTCCGCTCTCGATGATCCGTTTTACATTCTTTATGAAAACAGATTCCCCTTCTTTGATTTCCCGGTCTACATGCAATTCAGAAAGGCAGGGTGCCCATTTTTCCGCCACCTCATTACTGCCCATGTAGTGCAGCTTGCTGTCGATCAACGCAAATCCATACTCCTGTGATTTACTGTAGTAATCCGAAACAACCGCAGAAATATCATATTTTTTGATTCTGCTTACCAGACAGAACAGTCCGATCTCCGTGATCAGATAAGCAAAGGGCATCAGCTTTACGGGTGCCTTCAACAGGCTCTCCGCAAAATAAGCCAAAATATCCACAGAACAGATCGCTGCAAGTCCCAGGGCTGTTATGTAGGAGACCTCCCTTTTCCTTCTGTAAGTCCAAGCAATCACGGCATAGGTGAGAACTGCAAATATAACCATACCTGTGGAATAAAAGCTGTGTAGAGGTGCGTATTCCTTCATAAGCCTTGTATACTTTCCCGAAGTATCCAGCCAAACTTCAAGATAATTCAGCTTATTTTTACCGGAAGTGGCTGCAAGCAGGAAAGCGCAGACACAACAGATAATCTCTATCACTACCATCCAGTTTTTCTGCCTGAAATGACAGATCCTGCAGACACAAAGCAACATAAGGAAAGGAATAAAGCAGCCACCGATATAGGTAATGGAATTGGCAAAAAGCGCCCCTTCCAATGTCTTTGCATGAAGCAAATGGAGATACCCAAAATCACATACCGTTATCATCAGGTAGATCAAAGCATAGATTGCGCTAACCTTATAATCAAATTGTTTGATGACAAGCACCAGCATAAGGCCTGATGCCAAAAGCGACAGTATGTAAAGAATCGTTATCATTTCCTATTCTCCTTAGTTTTCCACTGCCTTGTATGCAAGTTCCTTGATCCTTTCCACCATGTTTTCAATCTCCTCCACTCCGGCACTGTTCTCCTGAGTGGCCGCCGTCACGTGTTCGATGGCGCTGTAATTACTCTGCGTATTGGGGTTTACCTGTTCCATTCCTTTTGCCACTTCGCCGCTCTGTTTTTTGATATTTTCAACGGTTTTATCCATCTCCATGATCTGATCCGACATACGACTGTTTGATGAAGTGATCACCGCAGTGGAATTGCCCACCTCCCGGATACTATCCATTCCTGCCTTTGTCAGCTTCACGCTCTGCTCCATAACGCTTACAGCATTTTCCGTATGATGTACCGCTTCTGTTACAATTTTTCCGATATCGTCAACTGCTGTTCTTGTCTGCTCTGCCAGTTTCTGAATTTCGCTGGCTACTACCGCAAAGCCTTTTCCGTGCTCGCCTGCTCTTGCAGCTTCTATGGAAGCATTCAGTGCAAGGATATTTGTCTGATTGGAAATGCCTGTAATCACCTTGATAATACCTAAGATTTCTTTTGATTCCTCTCCCAGCTGCCAAATAATGTCCTTACACTCGGCAGTACTTTCGTTAATCTGCTCCATGCTGTTTGTAGCTTCATCCATCTTTTCCTGATTTTCTCTGGTTCTTTCATTGATCTGCTTTGCAAGAGAGGCCACCTGTTCATTCATGGTCCCAAGAGCGATCAGTCGTGTGTTGATATCCTGTGTTCTCTCATTTACACCTGTAATCTCCTCTGTATTCTCACTGAAGCTCTGCAATACATTGGTCGTCTCTTCGGCAATCTGTCCGTTTGCTGCCATGGAGGCTTCTGTGATCACCGACAACTCTTTTACCATGTGAAGCAGCTCATCCGATGTCTGCTTTGATTTTTCCTGCATCAGCTTCATATGATTCATCATTTTTTCCTGTTCTTCGGCATTAAGGAGATTAGAAAGCATTCCTGCCGTTCTCTCACAGAGCATGGTGAAAATAGCGGCAATGGCAACCAGAACCAGCGCTCTTGGCACGATCCCATAGACAATCAATTTATACAGATCGGTAAAGTTCTTATCAGTGAGCGTATCCAGCGTAAAATTGATCCACTGTCCCACGGACACTCCTATAACCGACAAAACTGTAGTTAGAATATTCAGTTTTTTTGAAAAATAAAGACTTGCAATAGCAATCGCATAGATATACAAAAGTACCACATGATATCCCAGTGTAGATGCCGCAATCGTGACAAAGGCAACAGCGCAGAGAATCAGCACATATTTCACGTAACTCTTCTGCTGTTTTCCCACAGATACGAGCAACGTAGGAACCCACAAAAGTACGGAGCCTGCCACATACGCCAAAGTCATGATTCCCATATCCACCACAAATATCCCAAATACATTGAGCAGATATACCAGTGTAAATATCAGGAACGTAATTCTCATCACCTTTGCCACCGCTCTGTTGGCCTGTTTCTCATTTTGAATCAATACACCATTTTTTTCTTCCATACCTATTTTCTCCCTTATGTATAAATTATTTTTTTAAATTCGCTGTCGCGATCATAGGTTCCTTCCACCAAACCGTCTATTTCCTTGTAAGCCTTGCAAATGCTGAGACTGCATTCTGCCAGAATGGTACTGATCTCATCCTGTGTGTAACTGCACCCTCCTGTTACCATAAGTGTGGCAATGCTGTGGGCCACTAACCACAAATCTCTGAAAAAACAGTCCGCGGTAAAATCATCCATCCGATATATCTCCTTGAGAGATTCCCTTACAAGGTCCTGTGTCCTTTTTAATTCATCCATGGCATAATGGCTCTGATTTCCTCTGTCACTCAAAAACAAAAGATAATACAGCTCCGGTTTTTCCTTTGCGAAAGCAATATACTGCATTCCTACGCCATGAAAGGGAATTTTATCCTGGAGCCCCCTATGAAGATACTCATGATAAATTTCCTGCGCAAGCAGGCGAACATCCTCCCTCATTTCCTCCATAGAAGGATAATGAACAAAAATAGGGGCAACCGTCGTCCCAAGACTTTTGGCAAGTTCACGAGCTGTCAGACTCTCAATTCCTCTTTCTTCAACAATTTTTAAGCCGTGCCGGGCGATTTCTTCTTTGGAAAACTGTGGTTTTCTGGGCATATATCCTCCTTGCGATGATTTTAATAAATCATTTGTTATCTAACATATGTTATATTATAGATATATATCCTTTTTCTGTCAACAGTTATCTATCCGTTGCTCGGCCAAATCTCATCGGGCAGACTGTCCGACACCTGTTACAATCAACCGTGTCAAATCCTCTGGCTGTTTTTCCATAGGCATTTTGGCGACACAGCTTCTGATTGACGCTGCCATCTTGAATCGCTTTGACGGGGCAGTTGTCAATACATCTCCGGCATCCGGGAATACAAAGATCAGGCTGCATGACATCAGGCTTCAGTTTAAGGTCAGTGAGTACTGCGCCGATGGTCAAACGATTCCCATATTCCGGGTTGATGAGCAGCGAGCTTTTTCCGATGGAACCCAGACCGCAGAAAACAGCCGTATGCTTCATGGAAATAAGCCCTTTTGCCGTCATCTGCTTTGCATCCCAATACTCATTAGGTGCATCGCAGGGAACCGGAATTGCAAGACAATGATATTTCTTTTCCATTTCTTTGGCCAGTTTCAGCGTAAGATGGTCAAGAACTTTACAAATTTCTTCATTGAAATGACCGTATAGCAGCCTGGGTGCGACTTCATAAAGTCCTTCGGGAAGAGCGATCCCCACAGCAATAACAGATTTACAGTGTTCAAACAGATCAAGCGGTGAAAAGCCTTCCGGGGCATTTTCAAATCTGTCTATACTTCCGATTCCGCAAACATCCGCGCCAAAATCATATGCGATTTCTTTTATGTTCTTTTCCATAAGCTTTCTCCCAAACCTTTGTATTTATATAAACTCCCTTTACAGAAGCGTTTTCTCTTATCTATTCATAGGAGTTTCAGTCATTGCTATTGTCTGTTTTGAGTGTCTGTACGACTTATGGGCAGGAAAGCTTATTTTGGCTTCCTTATACCCTCACCTTTCAACTTCCGATGTGACTGGAGGGTATTTCAAGCGGTTTTCCTCTCATATACCCTCGCAAACAGATAACTCAAGCTATATTTGACTTCATATACGCGCTTTCATGTACTTCATTGCTTACAACGAGGGTATAGACATCCCGTTCTGCGCTCTCATACCCTTCTCTTACATTCCACAAATTTCCCCGAGGGTACAGCAAGCACTTTCGACTTCAATATACCCTTTTCTCATCTTACTTCGGATATAAATAAAAAAGCACAGAGCAATTCCTCTCAAATGGAATCTTCGGCTCTGTGTCTTGGCAACTGGCTCTTCTTCTACGAATTTATATTGCTTTTAAAATGGAATTTCCCGTTTCACGGAGCATTCCGTAAATTTTTTCCCTGTTTTCTATGACAATTCCGCTGGCAACCATGCAAGCCATTCCATGAATATAAATAAACATGGTCTGCACATATT
Organism: uncultured Clostridium sp.; assembly: GCA_945917985.1. Taxonomy (GTDB): domain Bacteria; phylum Bacillota; class Clostridia; order Lachnospirales; family Lachnospiraceae; genus Suilimivivens. Next base: position 112,543 of record CAMEIH010000001.1, read on the forward strand.
GGCCTGCCTGCTCCCTGGTTATTTTATATTTCTGAATCAGCTGTTCCAATATCCCCACATTCTGTTCATAATCAAGCCAGGAAGACATTCCGCTTTTTTCGTGCCTGCCGCTTCCTCCCATGCAGGTAAATCGAAACAGGTTCGGCTCATCCATTGCAATACTAAGATAATTTATTCCCCATTTCTCCAGATCATCGGAACCTTTTTCCCCATATACCCACAGCTTACCTTTCACATATTGTCCTGCTTTTTCTGTGAGAGCAGTCCGAAAACCATCCATATTTCCAAAGTGCCAGGATATGGGCTGGGTAGAGCATCCGATTTCCTTTGCCACATTCTTAATGTTGATAGAATCATAGCCATCCCTGATCAGCATATGAAGCGCTGTCTCCAAAATCATATCCTTTGTAATCTTCGGGCTGCTCGGCATTCTTTCTTCCCTCTTTCATTATACTATAAATGAGTTTATTGTAAATATGTTTATAGTATATTCTTTTCTATATGCTATGTCAACAAAAATCCAGTAGCTTTCATCCCTCTCAAGCTGCTGGATTTTTTGAATTTATCATGAGAATATTATGGTAATAAGATAATTCTTTTGAGTTCGCAGATCTTTTTCTCTATCTGGTTGATAACAGACTTAAATTCTTCATCAGATTTTCCTGTTGGATCTTCCAGTCCCCAATTATCATCAAATGCTCTCCCGATAAATGGGCAACAAACATTGCATCCCATGGAGATTGCCATATCAACCTCCGGAAGCTCTGAAATAAGTTTACTGCGCTGTCCGTTTGCTTCCATATCAATACCATAGATTTCCTTCATCAGCCTGACAGCATCCTGATTGATCTGTGGCTTTGTTTCTGTTCCGGCAGAATAACTCTCAATCACATCCCCTGCCAGGTGTTTTCCAAGAGCTTCCGCAATCTGACTTCTACAGGAGTTATGAACACAGATAAATGCTACTTTTTTCTTTTCCATTATTCAAACCATCCCTTCGTCTTATTTGCAAACCAACAAAGCGCAAGCATTACCGGAACCTCTGTCAGAACACCTACTGTTGTAGCAAGTGCTGCAGGACTTGTAGTTCCAAATAGAGCAATTGATACTGCAACTGCCAACTCGAAGAAATTGGATGCTCCAATCATTCCAGCCGGGGCTGCGATATCATGACTCAATTTCAATATTTTGGCGGCAACATAGGCAATAGCAAAAATCAAAACAGTCTGTATTGTGAGCGGCACCGCAATTAATACAATGTGTAATGGATTAGTTAAAATCACCTCTGTCTGGGATGCAAAAATAAGGACAAGGGTAAGCAATAAACCTATTGTGGTAGCATTGTCGAACTTGTGTATGAACACTTTCTCAAAATACTCCTGTCCTTTATTCTTTATCATAAGTGTCCTTGTCAGAATACCTCCTGCAAGTGGAATTACAACAAAAAGTCCTACACTGATAAATAACGTGCTGTATGGAACTGTTACATTAGAAACTCCAAGCAAAAACTTTACAATTGGAACAAATGCAATTAATATAATCAAATCATTCGTTGCTACCTGCACAACCGTATATGCAGGATTTCCTTTTGTAAGGGTACTCCACACAAATACCATTGCTGTACAAGGGGCTGCTCCAAGAAGCACTGCTCCTGCTAAGTATTCGGTTGCAAGTTCCGGTGTAATAAATGCCTTAAATACGATAAACAAAAAGAAACTGCTGATGGCATACATGGTAAAAGGCTTAATCAGCCAGTTTACAATCCATGTGACAAACAGACCCTTTGGATTCTTTCCAACCTGCTTTACGCTCTGAAAATCCACCTTCATCATCATAGGATAAATCATAACCCAAATCAAAATCGCAATAGGAATCGAAATTCCTGCAATAGATAGTTTATCCAAATAAGTAGGAACTGCCGGAAGGAACTTTCCGATCAGTATTCCTACTGCCATACATAACAGTACCCAAACGCTTAAATATTTTTGAAAAGAACTAATGCCTTCTACTTTTGATTCTTTACTCATAAATACCTTCCCTCTAGCAGCCAAGCTTTTTTAATAGTTCCTCCACTTGCGCTGCTTTTAATACTTTACCCATAGATACTACCTTCTCATTCACAACAATAGCGGGCATACTCATAACACCATAACTCATTACTTTTTCCATATCTGTGATGTACTCGACCTTGGCATCAAGATTCATGTTTGCAACTGCTTTTTTTACATTTTCATGCTGCTCATGGCAGGATTTACATCCTGCACCTAAAACCTTGATATGGCATCCTTTTCCTTCGCAAGTACAGCAGCATCCGTCCTTTGTTTCTTCTTCCATTCTCTTACCAAATCCAAATAATCCCATAATCGTAGTCTCCTTTTCTTTCCTTAAAATCTTCCTGGTCTAAACAAGTAGATACTGTATCGCATTGAAGAAATATCCAACAATGATGATTCCAACGGTACAAATCGCTATAAAGATACCAAGCAGCTTTGGTTTAATGGCTTTCTTTAACATGATCATGGAAGGAAGACTTAAGGTTGTAACTCCCATCATGAAGGAAAGAACAACCCCAAGCTTCGCTCCCTTTGCAAGCAAAGCTTCCGCAATCGGAATGCAACCGAAAATATCTGCATACATTGCAACGCCTGCTATTGTTGCAATAATGACGCCAAAGGGGTTTCCCTTACCAAGGAATCTCACAATCAAATCCTGCGGAATCCAGTTATGAATAAAAGCGCCGACACCTACACCTATCAAGATATATGGGAACACTTTTTTTAGTGTCCCTGCCACTTGTTCCGCAGAATATTTTAAACGGTCTTTTACTGTAAGTTCTTCCTGTGGAACATCAATCTGCTTTGCATTTCTGATAAATTCCTCCACCTGATTTTCAAGATGCAGTTTTTCAATTAACGTTCCACCTGCTACCGCTATCACAAGACCAAGAACAACATAAACAATTGCTACTTTAGCACCAAAGATACTCATTAAAAGTACCAAGGACCCAAGATCCACCATAGGCGAAGAGATAAGGAATGAGAATGTTACTCCAAGCTTAAGTCCGGCACTTGTAAATCCAATAAACAGCGGGATGGATGAACAGGAGCAAAATGGGGTTACCGTTCCAAGAAGTGCTGCTATGACATTAGCTCCGATGCCATGAAACCTTCCGAGTATCTTCTTTGTTCTTTCCGGCGGAAAGTAACTTTGAATGTAACTTACGATAAATATCAGGGTACAGAGTAAAACTACAATTTTTATCACATCATAGAAAAAAAATTGAATGGTTCCTCCTGGTTTTCCTGTTATATCTAATCCTAATACATTTAATAAATTCCCAATTAAGGCACTTAACCATTTCATGCCAAGTATCTGATCTTGTATAAATGTCCACATACATCTACCTCTATCTATTTCCACAGCAGGTGATTGCTGCGATATAGGCCTTATACTCTTTGAACTTCTCACAGTTAATAGAATAATGCTGCCACTTTCCGTCCTTGTAGGAACTGACCAGACCACAATCCGAAAGAACCTTCATGTGATGGGATAAGGTAGGCTGTGTTATCTGTAACTCTTCCAGAAGATGACATCCGCACTTTTCTCCCTGCGTAAGCATTTCTATAATTCTAAGCCTGTTTGCGTCTGACATTGCTTTACAGATAACTGCAACTTCTTCTCTTGTCATTTCTTTCTCCTCTCATAGATGACTATCTATGTGTATTTTATCAGTCATATAGATGATTGTCAATATGTGTGTAGAAAGCCATATTATTCTGCGTAACAAAAAAGGCGTTCTCAAATATTGAAAACGCCTTCTTGTTTGCTATTTATTTTGAAAACAGTTCAGACGCGCCATTCGCAAAGCCGCGCTTTCAGCGCTTTCCCGCTGCTTCGCAGCTTGCTCACCGCTGAAAACAGTTCAGACGCGCCATTCGCAAAGCCGCGCTTTCAGCGCTTTCCCGCTGCTTCGCAGCTAACTTTGCTCATGAGCCGGCGCTCATCTCATGCATATGCGCAACCCCAAAAATGTGCAAGCACATTTTGTGCCGGTTGCGCAATGCATGGCTGAACTGTTTTACCACGTCCTCGAATTCAACTCTCTGAATTGGGCTACGGTGGAGACATGGGAGTTCAAGCCACCGTCCACGTTGATGATCTGTCCGGTCACATAGCTGCTCTCATCGGAAGCAAAGTAAACACACATATTTCCGATATCTTCCGGACATCCGTAACGATTCACCATGATATTGCTCAGGAAAATATCCTTGAGGGCCTGCGGTACATTTGCCTCGTTCTGAGGGGTAACGATCAATCCGGGACGCACACAGTTGCATCGGATATTCTGCTTGCCGTACTGGGTTGCTGTTGACTTTGTCAGCATATCCACGCCGGCCTTTGCACAGGCGTAGGCAGTGGAACCGAGGTCACCGCCACAGGATGCCATAGAACCGATATTGATGATGGAGCCACCGGCTTCATTCTTCTGCATATAGGGAAGTACACACTTGGTTGCAAAGAAGGTTCCCCGCAGATCGCTCTGAAGCACATGATCCCACATTTCCAGAGTCAGTTCGTCCACACGTCCGTCCTTCAACCCTACATTTGCTGCGTTATTGACAAGTACGTCAATTTTTCCGTACTTTTCCGCCGTGTCGGCAAAAAGCTTCTCTACGCTTTCAGGAACCGTGATATCCATAAAGTGATAATATGCTTCTCCGCCTTCGTTCTTGATGGTGTCAACAACTGCCTGTCCTTTTTCTTCTCTTCGTCCGCAGATCACTACCTTTGCACCTTCCGAAGCAAACAATCTGGCGATTCCGATACCGATACCGCTGGTTGAACCTGTGACAATCGCAACCTTGTCTTTTAATCTGTCCATAGTATAAAGCCCTCCTTATTTTAGTCTTTGCATTGTGCCATAAGAAAATACACAAAATACCTTACTAATTTAAAGATAGCTCTTTGGAGAAAATAATTCAACTAACTTTTTTATAAGTTTTCGCCGTTTGACCGGATTACATCCGTATACCAATAGGCAGAATCCTTAAGAATCCTCCTCTGGCTTTCGTAATCAACATAGACTAAACCAAACCGTTCATTATACCCTTCGGCCCATTCGAAGTTGTCCATAAAAGACCAGTGGAAATAGCCACGAATGTCTGATCCCTCCTCGGCACTCCTTCGCAGTGCCAGCAGATACCGGTTCAGGAAATCAATGCGGTTAGGGTCGTGTACTTTTCCGTCCAGCGAGATCACATCATGGGCTGCCATTCCGTTTTCGGTGATATAAATGGGCAGATGATACCGCTCCGTATACATGCGTGTTGCCCAGTAAATGGCATCCGGCAGGATCATCCATCCCATGGAATTGCGGGGATGGCCTTCGGGCAGCTTCATGTCCTCAAGCCTTCCCTGCGCATCCGGCACCATGGGTCTTCCGGTATAAATATTCAGACCGATAAAGTCTATCGGACTGCTGATGATTTCCATATCCTCCTTCGTATAGGCCGGGAATATGTCTCTGCAATCACTAAGAAGTGTCTCGGGATACTTTCCGAATACCACAGGATCAAACCAAAAGCTTTCCGAAAATACAAAGTGATTTCTGTTACAGGAGAAGTAAATCTCTGCTCCTTCCTTTGCGTATTCGGGAGACACGGCATATCTGGTGGTACTGGCTCCCACAAGTCCTATTTTTGCATCCGGCACCAGCTCTCTGATCACGCGGACAGCCTTTCCATGGGATTTCAAAATATTATGTCCCATGTGGAGAAGCTCCTCATCAGGGAGCTTATGTCCGGGAGCATGCACCCCCTGCATATACCCGCATCCCAGGAATACCTGAGGTTCATTAAAAGTGATAAAATGCTTAATCCGTCCGCCAAATTTTTCTGCTATCACCTTTACATAGGCGGCATACCAGTCAGAAATCTCATCGTTCAGCCACCCGCCCTTACAATGAAGCGCATAGGGCAGATCCCAGTGATACAGTGTGGCATAAGGCTCAATTCCGTATTTCTCCAGTTCATCCAGCAGGTTTTCATAGAACTCAATTCCCTTTTCATTGACCTTTCCGGTTCCGTCAGGAATAATCCGCGGCCAGGAAAAGGAGAAACGATACGCCTTTAATCCCATCTCTGCCATCATCTTTACATCATCTTTATATCTGTGATAGTGATCACAGGCGATATCTCCGTTGTGGTTCTGAAAAACCGCGCCCTCTCTGTGCGAAAATTCATCCCATACGCTTCTGCCTTTTCCGTCCTCAAAGGCAGCTCCTTCAATCTGGAACGCTGCCGTAGCAGCGCCCCATACAAAATCTTTTCGAAATCCCATCGTCAAATCTCCTATTTATGTTCTTGACTTATACCAGTTTAAAACGAATCACATTCCAGGAAAGAGGAGGAAGTACAATATCATCTCCATCGTTTCTCTTGCTTTCCGTGATCTTCTCTTCCTCGGCGCTGTTGACTGCTTTCACATCATCACCGGTCACTACCAGATGCTCTAGGAAAGAAACCTCTTTGTCCAAAGACAGGGAAAGAGGACAGGAATCCTTCATGCTTCTGTTTACCGCAAAAACAGTCAGCTCATCTTCTTTCTCATTTATGGTTGCTATAGCCTCCACATAAGGAATGTCGGAATGTTTTGCTGTACTGTAGCTTTCGCAATCACAGACAACATCCAGTGCGGTGCCCTGTCCGTAGCGCATTGCATGATAATAAGGGTAAAAGATGGTCTGCTTCCATACTTTTCCGTTCTCTTCGGTCATAATAGGAGCAATCACATTCACAAGCTGAGCCAGGCAGGCGATCTTCACACGGTCACTGTGCTTAAGCAGTGTGATCAGAAGTGTTCCCACTACCAGGGCATCTTCAAGATTGTAAACATCCTCCAGCTGATGAGGTGCAATTGTCCATTTGGGGATCTCCTTATCCTGTTCATTGGAGTGGAACCACACATTCCATTCATCAAAGGAAAGATTGATCTGTTTGTCAGATTTCTTTTCCGCCTGGATCTTATCGCAGATACCCACAACTCTGTTAATAAAGGCATTCATATCCATGGAGCTTGCCAGAAAATCCGCCGTGTCATTGTCCCTGTTTCCGTAGTAGCTGTGCAGGGAAAGATAATCAATGTGCTCATAGCATTCCCGCAGAACTGTTTCCTCCCAAATGCCGAAAGTAGGCATATCCTTTCCGGAGCTTCCGCAAGCTACCAATTCAATACTGTCATCCACCCACTTCATGACCTTGGCAGTCTCGCAGGCAATTCGCGCATACTCCTCCGCCGTCTTATGGCAAATCTGCCAGGGACCGTCCATCTCATTTCCAAGGCACCACAGCTTGATTCCAAAGGGCTCCTCAAAACCGTTTTTGCGACGCATATCCGCATAGTATGTAGGCGTTGTACTGTTGCAGTACTCAACCAGGTTTCTTGCTTCCTCCGGTCCTCTTGTTCCCAGATTCACTGCCATCATCACCTCAGAGCCTGTCTGTTTTGCCCAGTCCTGAAATTCATCAATTCCCACTTCATTTGTCTCGATTGTCATCCACGCCAGTTCCATTCTCTTAGGCCGCTTTGACTTATCTCCCGTGCCATCCTCCCAGTTGTATCCGGACACAAAATTGCCGCCGGGATAACGGATGATGGGTACCTGCATATCTCTGATCAGTTCCTTAACATCTTCACGAAATCCGTCCTTGTCCGCTGTGGGATGGGTAGGCTCGTAAATACCGCCGTATACTGCCCGTCCCAGATGTTCAATAAAGGAACCATACAGACGCTTATCAATTTTGCTGATCACTTTTTCCGTGCTTACTGTCAATTTGCAATTCATGTAACTTTTCCCTCCGTTTTACAAGTTTTTACTAACTGCTTTTATTATAAAAACATACGCCTGAAAAGGACAATAGATTATTCTGCAAGTATACTAACAATTTGTGCAAAATTTAAAAACATTGTATAATGAGCACAGGGCATTCGGACTGCATGCAGAGTTTAGTCAAAATTGGAAAATATAAGATTGGAGAGATTGTCATGATCATCAGAAAGACAGGATATAACCACAGACACGATTCGGATTTTCAGATAGAAAGACCACATGGCTCCGGAGATTTTCTGCTTCTTCTCATAAAATCCCCTGCACTTTTTCTGCTGGACGGCAAATGGCAAAAAGTCAAAAAAGAATCCTTTATCCTGTATCAGAAAGACACGCCTCAGTTTTATCAGGCAGATGGTCAGGAATTTGTAAACGACTGGATTCATTTTACTGTGGAAAAAAAAGATCTGGATTTTATGAAGGAGCTTCATATCCCCTTTGACACGATCGTGGAGCTTTCCGATGTAAGTCAGCTTTCCATGCTGGTACGGAATGTCTGCTACGAATTTTATTCAGAGAATTTCTATCGAACAGAAACTTTACAAAATTATCTGCGTCTTCTCTTTTATAAGCTGTCTGAAAAAATGCGTGTCGGGCAGGCTGAGACAGCGTCCGATCATTACGAAAAAATGTCTCTGATCCGGAGTCAGATTTACAGTGAGCCCCAGGCAAACTGGGAAATCGAGGGAATGGCTCATCAGCTTCGCATGAGCCGCTCAGGTTTTGAACATATATACAGACAGCTATTCGGCACAAGTCCCATACAGGATGTGATCGAAAGCCGTGTTTCCTACGGGGAACTTCTACTCTCTACCACTGCTCTGCCCGTAAAGCAGATTGCAGAGATCTGCGGCTACAAGAGTGATATTCACTTTATGCGGCAGTTTAAGGACAGAGTGGGAAAAACACCCACCCAGTATCGGCAGAAAGGATGATTTTTCAGACATCTACAGCCCTTTTTTCAGTTACGTGTTAGTTACCTATATAATTCTATACAAATCTACACTTTCCTAAATAAAAAACTAAGCTATTCTCTCTTTCACATTAGGCAATTCATATAAAGTATCCGGATCAATATCCAAACAGGTCGTATTATCTCTGTTTTTACAAATATCCCATGCCAGAGTATCATTCAGTACCGTACAGGTATCTATAAAAACATTTATATCTTTTAAAGTTTGAAACACTTCTTTCTCTAACATTGGGGTCATATCATAGCATACAATTTTTCCATCTTCAAAATACACATATACCGAATAGTTCTTCATTGGTATGACCTGCACAACCTTCGGAAACATCCTACCACCTCCTATATTAAGGGATTAATTCTATTCATTGGTTTCCCGTCTTTTGATAACTCCCAATTCTGCATCAATTCATCCTGATGCAAAACACACCACGCTAAAATCAATTTCAATTGCCTTGAGGGTAAAGCTCCCTTTATTACTCTTGCTCCATCTATTTCAATTAATGCCTTATTTCCATTATATTCTGCATGAAAATGCGGCGGATTATGGTCATCATAATACATTGTCACTCTAATCCCGTAAAATAATGAAATTTCTGGCATGATACATTCCTCCTCATATCTTATATATTCTTAACAATATATCCTTGACAGTATAAGCATACCACAAATATCACTCAAAAAAAACCCACAAACTTGATGTTTGTGGGTTTCCATATAATAAAAATATTCTTTTTCCTATCGCTTGCTGAACTGCGGAGCGCGACGGGCTGCTTTGAGACCGTATTTCTTTCTTTCCTTCATACGAGGGTCTCTTGTTAAATAGCCTGCTTTCTTGAGTACAGGTCTGAAATCTGCATCAGCCTGAAGTAATGCTCTTGCAATACCGTGTCTGATCGCACCGGCCTGACCTGTGTATCCGCCGCCGTGTACATTAACGATAACGTCATACTTGTCAGCTGTCTCTGTAGCTGCTAAAGGCTGACGAACGATAACCTTTAAGGTCTCTAATCCGAAATACTCGTCAATGCTTCTTTTATTGATTGTAATATTGCCTTTTCCGGGTACTAAATATACTCTGGCAATTGATTTTTTTCTTCTACCTGTTCCATAGCATTTGTTTGATGCTTTAGCCATCTTTATTTTCTCCTTTCAGTCCCTTGATTAAAATGTTAATACTTCGGGTTTCTGAGCTGCATGCTCATGCTCAGGACCTGCATATACGTGAAGCTTTGTATACATCTGTCTTCCTAAAGGTCCCTTGGGAAGCATGCCCTTAACAGCAAGCTCGATAACCTTCTCAGGTTTCTTTGCCAACATCTCTCTTAATGTAGTCTCTTTCATACCGCCTACATAATCTGAGTGATGATAATAAATCTTCTGATCTAACTTTCTACCTGTTACTTTAATCTTTGCTGCATTGATTACGATCACATAATCGCCTGTATCAATGTGAGGAGTAAAGATTGCTTTGTTCTTACCTCTTAAAACCTTAGCTACTTCTGAAGCCAAACGTCCAAGTGTCATATTTGTAGCGTCTACTACATACCATTTTCTCTCGATTGTAGCAGGACTAGCCATAAATGTTTTCATTGTATTACCTCCGTTAAATTTGTCCATGTGCTGTGCACACATTGCGCAGGTACTCTCTTATCTCCACGCGGATGTCCGGGCCGCCCTTCGACGATCAAATACTCTGACAGGTATTTTATTTGAAATACCGTGCTAAGGAGATTTCGCACAGTATTATCAATCTTTGTCGCACTGAAATATTATATTATACGCTCCCGTGTGTGTCAATAATCTTTTTCAAAAAATTCAGCAAAAAATTCATACTTCACAAGTGTCAGTCCGCAGGCAGGTGCCGTAGGTCCTGCTGCCTGTCTGTCCTTTGCCTCAAGAATCTCCTTCATATGCTCAGGCGGATAGCTTCCCCGTCCGATTTCCATCAGTGTTCCCGCTATGATCCTCACCATATTATAGAGGAATCCCGTTCCGCATACTCTGATGCTGATCTCATTCCCTGCCTTTTCAATCTGAATGTCTGTAATTGTCCTGACTGTTGTTTCCACAACCGCTGCCGTAGAACAGAAGCTTTTGAAATCATGCTCCCCGATCAGATAATCCGCTCCTTTTTGCATCAGTTCCACATCAAGGGGCACATAGGTGAAATGAGTGTACAGCCTTCGCGTAGGGATAGCAAAAGGCGCATTCAGGATTCTGTACTCGTATGTCTTTTTACTATTGCAGTGCCTTGGATGGAAATCCGAATCCACCTCACTGGATTCCCGAATCCTGATATCCTCCGGCAGCCGCTGGTTCAGCGCGTAGGAAACCTTTTCTCCCGGAATTCTCGCCCCCGTGTCAAAGACAGCCACATTACAAAGTGCGTGCACGCCGGAATCGGTGCGGCTTGCTCCGATCACCTGAATCTCCTCACCAAGAAGCTCTGACAGGCATCTGTTCAATTCTCCCTCTATGGTCTTCACACCGGGCTGAACCTGCCATCCGCTGTAGGCAGTTCCGTCGTAGGCCACCACTAATTTGATCCGCTTCATTTCGCTTCCCATACTTTCTTTTAAAACAGTATCCTTCCCAGCCCTACACAAAGTGCCAGATAGACACACACCGCTGCGTATGCCAGGGCATCCCGCTTTTTGTAAATAAGAGGCTTCATCTTGGTTCTATGGTCACCGCCTCTGTAGCATCTTGCCTCCATAGCCGTTGCCAGGTCGTTGGCACGCCGGAATGCGGAGATAAAAAGCGGCACAAGAAGAGGAACCATGCTCTTTGCCTTTTTGATCAGATTGCCGCTCTCAAAATCAGCGCCTCTTGCAATCTGTGCCTTCATGATCTTATCTGTCTCTTCCAAAAGAATCGGGATAAAACGAAGGGCTATGGACATCATCATGGCGATCTCGTGTACCGGCACCTTTATCACCTTCAAAGGCTTCATCAGACTTTCCAACCCATCTGTCAGATTATTGGGTGTGGTCGTCAGCGTCATAATAGAAGAACCCATAATCAAAAAGACAAGTCTCACTGCCATCATGGACGCCAGTGCAATTCCTTCCTTTGTGATATGCAGCTTCCAGATAGACACCACCACTTCCCCCGGAGTCAGGAACAGATTGAACACCACTGCCATGATCAGGAGAAACAGAATGGATTTCATTCCTCTCACCATAAATTTCACAGGTACCTTTGAAAGCTTAATGATCAGTGCAAGAAATAATCCCGCAATCACGTACCCTACAACGCTGTCCACGATAAAAAGAGAAATGATATAGCAGAGTGTTGTCACCAGCTTCACCCTGGGATCCAGCCTGTGTATCACGGAATCTGTCTGATAATATTGTCCTAATGTAATATCTCTTAACATAACTATCCTCTAATTGCCTTTAAAATAGCATCCCTGGCTTCTTCTACACCAGTGATATCCGTGTCCACAGCAAGCCCTTTTGCCTTCAGTGTCTGCATGATATAGGTAATCTGGGGTGCTGCAAGACCTACTTCCTCCAGTTCTTTATAATGCCTGAAAACTTTTTTTGGCTCATCATCAAACATCACACGGCTCTTATTCATTACGATGATCCTGTCCACATATTTCGCCACATCCTCCATACTGTGGGAAACCAGAATCACAGTCATTCCCGTTTCTTCCCTGAGTTTTGCGATCTGGTCAAGGATTTCATCTCTTCCTTTGGGGTCAAGACCGGCCGTAGGCTCGTCCAGGATCAATACCTCCGGTTTCATGGCAAGGACACCTGCAATTGCCACCCTTCTCTTCTGTCCTCCCGATAAGTCAAAAGGAGACTGATAAAAGTATTCGTCCTCTATTCCCACCTGCTTTAACGCGGCATAGGCTCTAAGCTCCACTTCTTTTCTGTCTAGCCCCAGATTTTTGGGTCCAAAGCACACATCCTTAAATACATCAATTTCAAAAAGCTGATGTTCCGGATATTGAAATACAAGTCCTACCTTGCTTCGCAGTTCTTTCTTATTATAATCAGCATCGTTGATATCTGCTCCATTGTAATAAATATTACCGGTGGTAGGCTTTAGAAGCCCGTTCAAATGTTGTACGAGAGTAGATTTTCCGGAACCTGTATGTCCGATCAGACCGATAAACTGTCCATCCGGGATCACCAGATTGATATCTGTAAGTGCCGGAAAAGCCATGCTGGTATCGGCCTCATATATGTGACTGACATGATCTAAAATAATTGACATTTTTTCCTCCGCTCCCAGCGCATAAGCGCTGCGGAATGTTTCTATAATCCTAAAGCTTTTACAAGCTCATCCGTTGTCAGAATTCCTTCCGGAATATTTAGTCCGCTTTCCCTGAGTTCATGAGCAAGAAGGGTAACCTGGGGCACATCAAGCCGAAGGCTTTTCAGCTTGTCCACCTGACTGAAAACTTCTCTCGGCGTTCCTTCCATTGCTATTTTGCCATTGTCCATGACAAATACTTTATTTGCGTGAATGATTTCTTCCATATAGTGAGTGATCAGAATGACAGTGATTCCTTCCACATCATTGAGCGCGCGCACTGCACGAATTACCTCTTTGCGCCCATTGGGATCAAGCATAGCCGTAGGCTCATCAAGAACAATGCACTTGGGATGCATGGCGATGACACCGGCAATGGAAACTCGCTGCTTTTGTCCCCCGGACAGTTTGTTGGGAGAATACTTTCTGAATTCATACATTCCAACTGCTTTCAGACTTTCCTCTACTCTCTCCCAGATCTCTTTCGTGGGAACTCCCAGATTTTCCGGTCCGAATCCCACGTCTTCTTCCACCACCTGCCCGATGATCTGATTGTCAGGATTCTGGAACACCATACCTGCTTCCTGCCTGATATCCCAAAGCTTTTCATCATCGGCGGTATCCATACCATCCACCCAGACAGTTCCTTCTGTGGGGTAGAGAATTGCATTGATATGTTTGGCAAGTGTGGATTTTCCTGAACCATTGTGTCCGAGAATTGCCACGAAATCACCCTGCCTGATAGAAAGAGAAACCTCGTCCACAGCTCTGGTGATTCCTTCTACGTTACCCTCTTCATCTCTTCTGATATATTCAAATACCAAATCTTTGGTTTCTATAATTGCCATTTGTTTACCTCATATCCGAATCAGGTTTACAATTCATGTCTGTCACTTATTGTACTAAATATTGGTTTTATTTGCAATAGAGGGATTTTGGGGGTATGATTGTATATGATATTTCATAACAGTTCAGCCATGCATATGCAAACTACACAAAATGTGCTTGCACATTTTTATGTTTGCTCATATGCATGAGCTGAGCGCCGGTTTATGAGCAAAGTTAGCTGCGAAGCAGCGGTAAAGCACCGAAGGTGCGACTTTGCGAATGGCGCGGCTGAACTGTTATCTGCAAGCAGCAAAAAGCACCGAAAGCGCGACTTTGCGAATGGCGCGGCTGAACTGTTTCTATATTATAACGGACGCTGAGGACATTGATGTTCTCGGCTGCATATTGAAATATAAAAAAGGATACTCTACTATGAAGAAATGGATACAACCCCTTGGGTTTTTACTGATATTGATTATATTCTGTTCGGTAATTGCACGGAAATTCTCGGGATCGGAAACTTTATCTGATTACGCTGAGAAAAACCCTGAGATTGCCTATGCAACTGCGCAGCCAAAGGAATCTGCTTTACCTGAAGCAACTGCATCGCCAACTGCTGACCCTACACCTACTGTGGAACCTACTTCAGAACCTTCCGCAGAGCCTTCTCCATCCTCTTTCATACCGCTTGCAGAGGAATCAGAAGATAGTGTGCATTTTCAGGATGGTTTCTTCTATCAGCCTTTGACCGATTCGGTGATTGCAAGAATTACAGGCATTTCTTATCCGGTATCTGAGACGATTGCTCCCGCACTCTCCTTAGATGCCGTCAATGTAATGCCGGAAGATGAGATTGAGACTCTTGCCATCTCCTATGACGATCTACGCTATATGAATGTACTCTACTATGACTTTGACGGAAAGATTCAGACCGGTGAACTGATCTGTAACAAAGAAATTGCACAGGATCTTGTGGAAATTTTTTACGAACTTTATCTGAATGAGTATCAGATTGAAAAGATCAGACTGGTTGATGAATATGGCGGTGATGACACATCCTCCATGGAGGACAATAACACTTCCTGTTTTAATTACCGCGTGGTGGATGGTACTGACAGCTTAAGCAAACATGCCATCGGCTGTGCCATTGACATCAATCCTTTTTACAATCCTTATATTGTCTTTGACAAAACAGGAAGCGGCAACGACTATATCTCTCCCGAAGGAAGTGAGATATACGTTGACCGCTCCCAAAATTTCCCTTATAAAATAGACGAAAATGATCTTTGCTATAAGCTCTTTAAAGAACACGGCTTCACCTGGGGTGGTAACTGGAACTCCTGCAAGGATTATCAACATTTTCAGAAAACTGCCTACTAACCGATCGCTTCCTTACCCACCTCGCAGATTGCCTGAATTTTGGTATCTTCTGCTTCAGCTTCTACGCTTTCCGCAGGAAAGCTGTTCTGAAATTCTGTTTCCAGAAGTTCTTTTGTTATGGAATTAATGAGCTTCTTCCTATGTCCTGCAAAAGCTTTTTTAATGTGACTCTGCTCAAAGACTTCAACGCCTGCTTTTGCCAGAATATATGCATCCCTGGTTGTAATTCTTTCCTTTAAATCATCACGCACCTGCTGCACCAAAGTTTCATTAACCTCAACAGATTTGGTCCTTGTAAACCTGCCGTTCATCAATTTATCGCCTGTAGATTTGCCTTCTGTCGTCTCATCATTTGTACCGGATGCATTCGGACGAAGTTTAAGTAACAATGATGCCAGCCAATTAAACACTCCTGAAATCAGTTCTATGACTGCTACAAATAAATTTACAACCGCTTTCAACAAATTTTTTATTGTCTGGTATATCATATCCATGCGTGTAAGCCCTTTCTTTTGTTCACTTTACTATTGGATTTATTATACCACATTATAAGGAAACTGAACACTAGACTTCAAACAAAGCCATATCCTTATCAAGCTTTTCAGCAATATCGGTAAGCTGTTTTGCACTTTCTGCAATTTCCTGAATAATCTCGCTGACCTGGTTGACAGATGCTGCCGATTGCTGCGTACTTGCTGCATTTTCCTGCGCAACAGCGGTAAGGTTTTGTACCGTATCAGTCACATTGATCCTTGCCTCATTCAGCTTCTCTGTTTTCACTGCAACCCTACCGATTGCCTCAATTGCCTGATCCACCTGTCCGAGGACTTGATTGACCTGCTCATCCGTTTTCATTACATTGTCATTCTGCTGACCCATGATATCTTTCACTTCTTCCATGGTATCCACTGCTTTTTCAGAATCAGCCAATAACGATGTGATGATCTCTTCAATCTGTCTTGCGGATTCATTTGACTGTTCTGCCAGCTTCTGAATCTGCGCTGCTACTACCGCAAAACCTCTTCCCTGTTCACCGGCCCTTGCCGCCTCAATTGATGCGTTCAAGGAAAGCAGATTGGTCTCCTCTGCTATATCCGTAATCAGCGCTGTTGCCTCTTTGATTTTCTGAGCTGATGAGTTGGTAGTATTGGTCTGTTCATAAATAATATCAATCGATTCTTTTGTTCTCTGGTTAATCGTCTGTAAGTCTTTAAGAGTATCAATTGCCGTTTGTCCGAGCTGTTTGATCAATTTCGCATTTTCGTTCATGGCATCGATCTCGCCGGTCGTTTCCTCTATCATATTACCCATTATGATAACATTCTCAGTTGCCTTCTGGGTTTCCTCTGCCTGTCCCGTTGCACCCTGCGCAATTTCTTCTACTGCCCGTTCCACCTGACCGATATGATCTGCACTGGTTTCTGCTTTCTCACTCAGATAAACCGAAGAATCACTGAGCGCCTTGCCCTGATCTTTGATATTGCCAATGATTTCCGTGAGTTCCGTTTTCAGCGTCATAATTGAACGACTGATATGACCTACCTCATCCTTTCGTTTCAGGCTGGCTTCATTCAGCTGTGTATTCAGCTTTCCTTTCGCCACCTGCTCCAGTGCATCGGCATCCATGCGCAGTGCCTTTACCATTTTCCGTACCACAACAAACATCACCACGGCACAAAGCAGAAACAGGATTCCGAACACTCCTGCAATCAATGAGATGATTTTGGTGATCTGTGCTTTTGCATCTGCCTGAGGCATACCGGCGAAGACCATTCCTACAATATTTGTAGTTCCGGTTTCATATAAAGGGAGATAATATCCGAAATAAGGATGCCCCACAACATCAACATTGGTGGAGAACAGTTCCTCACCATTTTTCAGTACCTTTTCTATTACCTGGTCACCGGCCTTCGTTCCCACAACCCGATTTCCCTGTTCGTCCAAAACGGATGTCATGTATCTGGTATCACCATAAAAAACAGTAATATCTGTATCAGCTGCTTTCTTGATATCATCTGCAATCTCTACGGCATCACTGACATTGAATTCGCCTTTGTACAGTTTGTCCTCATTCAGATCAAATTCTCCGTCCCCCACAAAACTTAACGTATCTCTTACGGAAACAGCAGATCCCCGCAGTCCGTTCTCAATACTTTCTGTAACCACCTGACTGATCCTTACCTGACCGATCAGAATCGTGGCAGCTCCCAGACACAAAAGCGGAAGAAGCGCTAATGTAATAATCTTTGATTGCATCTTCATATGCCATACCCCCTAGTTGTATATTATGTATAGATATTGATATGGCTATTATATCACTTTTGTCAATTTTTTCCTATATTATGTCGAAAATTTACGATTTTTTAATAATTGAAACAAAGCAACGAAAAAGCCCTGCATTATCATGCAGGGCCTTAAGCTCATATTGCCTATATTATACTAACTCAAGAACAACTTCCATTGCTCCGTCACCTTTACGCTGGCCAATCTTTACGATTCTTGTGTAACCACCGTTACGGTTCGCATACTTAACACCATATTCATCGAAGATCTTTGCAACAAGATCAACTTCCTTGGTGCCTTTCTTCTTTCCTGCTGCAGTTGCAGGTACTTCAGTTACAGGATATAAAACCTTGATCATCTTTCTTCTTGCATTCATTCTGGAAGGAAGATCTTTCTTGATTTCCTTTTCTACAGTTTCATACTTTGTAACTTTCTTTCCGTCAACTACTTCTTTCACTCTCTTACCGTCTTTGTCCTTTAATGCAACTTTAGCGGTAACCTTAACGGTTTCATAGTTGTCTTTTTCCTTAACACCAAGTGCAATCAGTCCGTCAACAATCTTCTGAACCTCTTTAGCTCTTGCAAGTGTAGTAACGATCTTGCCATTGTTGATAACTGCTGTTACCTGGTTTCTGAGTAATGCTTTTCTCTGATCGGATGTTCTTCCGAGTTTTCTGTATTTTGCCATTTCAGGCTCCTTTCCAAGGAAGATATCTCTTCCCTTCTCATTTTGTGGCATTCCTGCCATTATGGTACATCCGGCTACGCTCTTTGGTCTTACTTACCGAATGCAGGTGACCGGTCTGCTCTTCGCAGACTCCATTATGAGAACATGGCACATACTCTTTGGATTTACTGTGCCGTGTACCATATTTGATTGTTTATTCGTCGCTGGGATTTAACTGCAGTCCCAGTTCCTTTAATTTAGCAAGTACTTCTTCCAATGACTTACGTCCAAGGTTACGAACCTTCATCATATCTTCTGAAGTCTTGTTTGTTAACTCTTCTACTGTGTTGATACCAGCTCTCTTTAAGCAGTTATAGGAACGAACGGACAGCTCTAATTCGTCGATGCTCATTTCCAATACTTTTTCTTTTTCGTCCTCTTCCTTCTCTACCATAACCTCTGCAGTCTTGGCATTCTCGGACAAGTCGATGAAAAGGCTTAAGTGTTCGCTGAGTACTTTTGCAGCTAAGCTGACTGCCTCATCGGGAACTAAGGTTCCGTTTGTATAAACATCCAGTGTAAGCTTATCAAAGTCTGTAATCTGACCAACACGAGTGTTCTCTACGGTTATATTAACTCTTTCTACAGGTGTATAGATAGAATCTACAGCAATGACACCGATAGGCAAATCTTCACTCTTATTCTTATCTGCACTCACATATCCTCTTCCCTTTGTGATGGTAAGTTCCATGTAAAGCTTGGCACTCTTACCACATAAGGTTGCAATTGTAAGGTCAGGATTCAGAATTTCAATGTCCTGATCAGCCTGGATATCAGAAGCCTTTACTACGCCTTCACCCTCATACTCAATATATGCGGTTTTGGGCTCGTTTGTATCACTGTTATTTCTGATTGCAAGACTCTTGATGTTCATGATAATTTCGGTTACATCTTCTTTAACGCCTTCAATGGAACTGAATTCATGAAGTACACCTTCAATCTTGACCTGGCTGACTGCTGCGCCGGGAAGTGAAGAAAGCATGATTCTTCTCAGTGAATTACCAAGAGTGATTCCATAGCCTCTTTCAAGAGGTTCTACGACAAATCTGCCGTACTTCTTATCATCAGAGATTTCTGCCACCTCAATATTTGGTCTCTCAAAATCAAACACTGCAAATACCCTCCTTTACGAACATTAGATATATTCATACATTCACGGAAGAACCGCAAAGCAGTTCTTCTCCACGAAATATAGATACTCTTAGGCAGCATATAATCAGCTGCCTTAGAGTTTCTTTTCGTGGTTTATTTAGAATACAATTCGACGATAAGCATTTCGTCTACAGGAACATCGATCATTTCTCTTGTAGGAAGGTTCTTAACTGTTCCTTTTAATGCTTCCTGATCTACATCCATCCATTCAGGAACTAATCTTCCTGCTGTAACTTCGAGGATATCTTTATATCTCTGTAAGGATTTGGATTTTTCTCTGATTTCAATGACATCGCCAGCCTTGATCAGATAGGAAGGTACATTCACCTGCTTGCCGTTTACCAAAACATGCTTATGATCAACGATCTGTCTTGCTTCTCTTCTGGTTCTTGCAAAACCCATTCTGAAAACAACGCTGTCAAGTCTGCTTTCAAGCATAACCATCAGGTTTTCACCTGTCATTCCCTGCATTCTGTCAGCCTTTTCATAATAATTTCTGAAAGGCTTCTCAAGTACGCCATAGATAAATTTTGCTTTCTGCTTCTCTCTTAACTGAAGACCATATTCACTGACCTTCTTACCAGCTCTTGCATTTGTTCTGTTAGATTTCTTGTCATATCCTAAATATGCAGGCTCAAGACCAAGAGATCTACATCTTTTTAACACGGGAACTCTGTTTACTGCCATTTTTAATTTCCTCCTGATATTGTTTACAGCGCCTTATGCGCCTTCTTCCAACTTATTTCAATGATTAACTAAACGCGACGACGCTTAGGCGGACGACATCCGTTATGAGGTACGGGTGTTACGTCTCTGATACTTGTAACTTCAAGACCACAAGCCTGAAGTGCACGGATTGCTGCTTCACGTCCTGAACCGGGTCCCTTAACAAATACATCTACTGTCTTTAAACCATGTACAAGCGCTGCCTTTGTAGCTGTTTCAGCTGCCATCTGTGCTGCATATGGAGTAGATTTTCTTGAACCTCTAAAACCAAGACCACCGGCACTTGCCCAGCTTAAAGCATTACCTTCGTTATCTGTTAAAGTAACGATTGTATTGTTAAAAGAAGCCTGGATATGTGCCTGTCCGCGTTCAACGTTTTTCTTGACACGTTTCTTTGTCACTTTTTTTGTAACTTTTTTTGCTGCTGCCATTTAAACTAACCTACTTTCTCAACTATTTTTTACTTTTTCTTATTTGCAACTGTTCTCTTAGGACCTTTTCTTGTTCTTGCGTTTGTCTTTGTCTTCTGACCACGAACAGGAAGTCCCTTTCTGTGACGGATTCCTCTGTAGCATCCGATTTCCTGAAGTCTCTTAATATTAAGAGCAACTTCTCTTCTCAAATCACCTTCCACCATGTACTCAGCGTCAATTACTTCACTGATTCTCTTTACTTCATCATCAGTCAGTTCTCTGACACGGGTATCAGGATTAACCTTTGCCTTTTCAAGAATCTTGTTAGCGCTTACTCTGCCAATTCCATAAACATAGGTTAAGCCGATCTCTACACGCTTTTCTCTGGGTAAGTCAACACCTGCAATACGAGCCATTTACGTTTCCTCCATTTTCTTTACTTGCAGTACACAATATAAAAATTATGTCTGCGTGGTATGAATTTACATACCTGATAACTAATTGATTGGGGCATGGTCTTATGCCCAACCGGACGTTTCCGATCTTTCCACCTGCATATCCGAAATCTCTGATTTCGCGGTGGTATCAACAAGTAATCACCAAAGGCTCCTTCGTACTATTTATTAGAATAATCAGTATGATTTCTTTATCAAACCACACTGCAGCCGCTTTCATAATAAATGGACAAGAACCCTTCCGCTTTAAAAGCAGTGGATTAGCCTTGTCTCTGTTTGTGTTTCGGATTCTCGCAGATTACTCTGATACGTCCTTTTCTCTTGATGATTTTGCATTTCTCGCAAATCGGTTTTACTGATGATCTAACCTTCATGTTAAACCCTCCTTTCAAAAAAGACCGTTTTACATTATATCATGATAAATTAGTAAATGCAATACCTCAAAAAATAAATTTTCTTAAGTATTGCATTCACCAATAGTTGTTATTTATCACGCCAGATAATTCTTCCTTTTGACAAGTCATAAGGGGATAATTCCAAAGTTACTTTATCTCCCGGAAGGATACGGATAAAATTCTGTCTCAGTTTTCCACTGATATGTGCGAGTACCTTATGTCCATTTTCCAGTTCTACCTGAAACATGGTATTTGGAAGCTTTTCAACTACAGTTCCTTCAATTTCAATTACATCGGCTTTTGACATTTGCTACCTCCTTATTTTGCTCTGATTTTGATTGCAAACTTGATTTCTTCATTATATATGGTCTGTTCACTTCTGATTTTTTCGGCGAGTGCCTCATCAATACCTGTTTTCACAGGCTGTATGTGTTTCTTTTTCTTTTTTTTGGGATTCTCGATGGTTCTTGTCTTTCCGTCAGCAAGATAAACATATTCGCCTTCCTCTTTCATTATAATATACATCCGGCCTTTGTCATGTCCCGCCTTGGAAACTGCAAACATTCCTGTCATTATATACCTCTTGTCATTCCTATCCCTTTGCATCCTTTGGCAAAGTGAGGATTTCCGGTTCACCTTCCGTAATCAGTACCGTGTTTTCATAATGTGCAGAAGGAGAGCCGTCCTGTGTTACCACTGTCCAGTCATCCGAGAGCCACTCCACACCATAGCCTCCCAGGTTGATCATGGGCTCTATGGCAAGTGTCATACCCGGCTGCAGCTTAATTCCCTTGCGCCATTGTCTGAAATTGGGAATCTGTGGGTCCTCGTGAAGATGAGTTCCGATTCCGTGACCTACCAGATCCCGTACAATTCCGTATCCGAACCGGCTGACATATCTGTCAATGGCATTTGAAATATCATAAAGATGATAACCGGCTTTGGCAAATTTAATACCTTCGAAAAAGCTTTGTCTGGTGACATCGATGAGTTGCCTTGCTTCCTCAGAAATCTGTCCCACCGGATATGTTCTCGCCGCATCGGAGTGATACCCTTTATAAATAAGGCCGGCATCCAGGCTGACAATATCGCCTTCCTGTAAAATACGCTCCTTTTTTGGTATTCCATGAACAACTTCGTCATTGACCGAAACACATATCGATGCCGGATATCCATTGTAATTCAAAAAATTTGGCACACACCCATAGCTTCTGATCAGTTTTTCTCCCAGTGCATCAATATCATAAGTAGAAATTCCGGGTCTTATTGCCTCGCTCAGTCTGTCATGCACTTCTGAAAGAATCCTGCAGGACTCCCGCATCAGTTCTATTTCTCTTGCAGATTTGATTGTTACTGCCATACTATATGCCTTTCTTTCAGTCTGCTTATCTTTGCAAAATGGCAGCTGCTTAACCTAAGATAGCCACGATAGCTGCAAATACATCCTTCATATCTACAGTACCGTCAACCGTCTTAAGCACACCCTTCTTTGTATAAAAATCGATCAAAGGCTGTGTCTGCTCATGATATACATTGAGACGATTCTTCACTGTTTCCGGCTTATCATCATCCCGAAGTACCAGTTCCTTGCCGCACACATCGCAAATACCCTCTTTTTTAGGAGGAATATGTTCGATATGATAGGTCGCACCGCAGGAAAGACATGCACGTCTTCCACCCATTCTCTTGATAATATTCTCATCGGGAACTTCTACATTGATCGCATAATCAATTTTATCTCCCAGCTCTGATAACGCTTTGTCAAGAACCTCAGCCTGAGGAATTGTTCTCGGAAAACCATCAAGGACATAACCCTTCTTGCAGTCATCCTTTGCCACTCTGTCAAGCAGGATTTTTACCGTCAATTCATCGGGAACAAGAAGCCCCTGATCCATATATTTCTTTGCTTCCATTCCAAGTTCTGTGCCATTTTTAATGTTAGCTCTGAAAATGTCACCTGTGGAAATGTGGGGAATGCTGTATTTTTCTGCAATCATTTTTGCCTGTGTACCTTTACCGGCACCGGGCGCACCTAACATGATAATTTTCATAATCGATATTGTCTCCTTTACGAAACAAGAGGTCAGGGGAAATATCAGATTCAATATTCCCCATAACCTCTAAATTCTCAGTTACTCTTAATCATTTAAAAAGCCTTTATAATTACGTACCAGCATCTGGGATTCAATCTGCTTCAATGTTTCCAGAACAACACTGACAATAATGATCAGGCTTGTTCCGCCAAAAGATACGGAAGCATTGAATACACCGTTAAATACGTAAGGGATTACGCAGACAACAGTAAGGCCTACGGCTCCGATGAAGATAATGTAATTCAGGATTTTTGTCAAATAATCGCTGGTAGGTTTTCCCGGTCTGATCCCGGGAATAAATCCACCCGATTTTTTCATATTCTCTGCAATCTCAAGAGGATTGAAGGTAATGGATGTATAGAAATAAGCAAAAAAGATAACAAGTACAATATACACCACAAGACCTATCGAATAAATGGGATCCTTAGGATTACACCAGTACTGTGAATTCAATCCTTTTAAAATATGAGCCCATACTCCTGTTCCGCTGTAATTAAAGAAACTGCAGATAATAACAGGAAGCTGCATCAATGATGATGCAAAGATGATAGGAATAACACCTGCTGTATTTACCTTTAAAGGAATAGATGAGGTCTGACCGCCTACCATTTTTCTTCCCTGCACTTTTTTTGCATACTGCACGGGAATCTTGCGAACTCCGTCATTTAAAATAATAACAAGAACTACCATTCCCAGAATAATTGCAAAAATAACAGCCGCTGCAAGCACTGCAGTTGCGATTGGTTTGCCAAATACAAACTGATTAAACAGCTGTGAAATATCCTGCGGAATTCTGGAAATAATGTTGATAACCAGGACAATGGAAATACCGTTTCCAACACCATTCTCTGTGATTCTCTCACCAACCCACATCAGGAATGCACTACCTGCCGTAAGCGCTACAATAATCGTAATTACATTGAGCGCATTAAACTCTACAAGGAGATTGCTGCGGCCAAACATAATTGCCATTGCAATTGATTCCATCAATGCAAGTCCTACAGTCACATAACGGGATATAGCAACAATTTTCTTTCTTCCGTCTTCTCCATCCTTCTGCATTTCCTCCAGTTTCGGAATTGCGATAGTCAGAAGTTGCATGATAATGGAAGATGTAATGTACGGTGTGATATTCAATGCAAAGATAGACATTCTTTCAAATGAACCACCTGTAAAAGCATTGAAGAAATTGAACGCATCACCAGTTTTCTGGCTGAACCATCCGGAGAATTGATCAACTTTTATTCCCGGCACAGGCAGCTGTGATCCTATACGGATCACAACTAACATGGCAAATGTAAATAAAATTTTATTTCTTAAATCTTTTATTTTAAATGCGTTTTTTAAGGTTTCAAACATTAGATCACCTCTGCAGTTCCACCAATAGCCTCAATCTTTTCTTTTGCTGATTCACTGAACGCATTTGCTTTAACTGTAAGCTTCTTGGTAATTTCTCCGTTTCCGAGGATCTTAACGCCATCTTTGGGGTTTCTAACGATTCCTGTCTCGATCAATGCATCAATATCAACAACAGCTCCGTCTTCAAATCTGTCAAGTACACTTAAGTTAATTCCTACGATATCCTTATGACTGGGGCAGGTAAAGCCTCTCTTAGGGATTCTTCTGTATAAAGGCATCTGACCACCTTCAAAACCGGGTCTCGGTGCTCCGGAACGAGCTTTCTGACCTTTATGTCCTTTACCGGCTGTCTTGCCATTTCCTGAACCGTGTCCACGACCTCTTCTAAAATTATCGCTCTTTGTAGAACCTTCTGCGGGTCTTAAATTAGATAATTCCATTGTGACACCTCCTTATCTCTTCTTTTTAAGCTTCTTCAACTTTAACTAAATGTCTGATCTGCTGAATCTGTCCTCTTGTAGCCGCATTGTCAGGCAGTACAATTGTCTTGTTCAGCTTTCTGAGTCCCATGGATGCAACAGTAGCTCTCTGCTTGGGAACTGCTCCGATAGGAGATTTTACTAATGTAATCTTTAACATTTTCTGATCTGCCATTCTTAATTCCCTCCTTAAGCTAATACTTCTTCAACAGATTTGCCGCGGTTCTTTGCAACCTCTTCAGGAGTCTTTAACTGACTTAAACCTGCGATGGTTGCAAGAACAACGTTCTGTTTATTGTTGGAACCAAGTGACTTGGTACGAATATTCTTAATACCTGCAAGTTCGCAAACGATACGTGCGGGACCACCTGCGATGATACCTGTACCTTCGGGAGCCTTCTTTAAAAGAACGTTTGCTGAACCAAATTTGCCGATAAAGTCATGTGTGATGGAATTATTCTCATCAAGTGCAATGTTAACGATATGCTTCATAGCATCTTCTTTTCCCTTGCGGATTGCTTCAGGAATTTCTACTGCCTTTCCAAGTCCTGCTCCTACATGTCCGTTACCGTCACCTACTACTACAAGAGCAGTAAATCTCATGTTACGTCCACCCTTTACAGTCTTGGTTACACGCTTGATCGCAACAACCTTATCACTTAACTCTAACTGGCTTACATCTATGATATTCTTCATGATCATGTCTTCCTTTCCTAGAATTTTAAGCCAGCTTCTCTGGCTGCATCAGCTAATGCTTCGATTTTACCCTGGTATATAAAGCCGCCTCTGTCAAAGACTACGGTATCAATACCTTTTTCAATTGCTCTTTTAGCAATAACTGTTCCTAAATATGCTGCTGCATCAACGTTATTGGTTTTTTCAAGCTGCTCTTTTACTTCCTTTTCCAAAGTAGAAGCTGCAACTAAAGTATTGCCAACTGTATCGTCAATAATTTGAGCATACATATGATTATTGCTTCTGAATACGGCTAAACGAGGACGCTCAGCAGTTCCGCTGAAACGGTTACGTATTTTCATGTGCTTCTTAACACGAACTTCCTGTCTTGATTGCTTACTAACCATTTTTACACTCTCCTTATCTCTTATTTCTTACCAGTCTTACCAACTTTACGTCTGATCACTTCATCAGCATACTTGATACCCTTGCCCTTATAAGGTTCAGGTCTTCTCTTATCTCTGATTTCAGCTGCGAATTGGCCAACTTTTTCTTTATCAATACCTTTTAC
>CAMEIH010000002.1 GCA_945917985.1 uncultured Clostridium sp.
GGCGGTATATTTCTGTTGCACTGGCCTTGGAGTCACCTCCACCGGACGTTATCCGGCATCCTGCCCTATGAAGCCCGGACTTTCCTCACCTGTCTGAAGACAGCCGCGATCATTTGTCCTACTTGATTTTTTATTAGCATATCATCTTTTAAACCGGAAAGCAACTTCCACCGATAAATTCCCTGCAGATGGAATTACTTGGCACATTTGCGCTGTCAATTCCCTGAAAATACTCCAGGAATTTCAAAAGCCTTTTTGCCTCGTAATACTCCGGTTCTCCCGGCTTAATGCTGAACAACAGCGGCTCTGCATACTGCTTCAACACAGCAAGCTCATAAATTAAAACAGAATTAAACATTTCATCTGCACCCTCCTGAAAAGGGAAAATATAATTTTCTTCTCCCCGTCTCACGGAAGGCCACATTTCAATGGTTCTTCTCGCACTTGCGCCTCTTGTTCTGGCATCTCTCACCATTCGGCGGAGCAGTCTTCCGTCCGTGGTGGGAATTCTGTTATGCTCATCAATATTCAGACTGGTCAGAGCACTGATATAGATCTTAAATTTACTTTCATCGGGAAGTGAATAGGTGGTCTTTGGATTTAATCCGTGGATTCCCTCTATCACGAGGATGTCCTCCGGCCCCAGCTGCTTGAAATTGCCATTATATTCGCGTTTGCCGGTCTTAAAGTTAAATCTCGGAAGTTCTACTTTCTCTCCCTTTAAAAGGCATGTCATATCTTCATTGAATTTCTTTACATCAATGGCTTCCAGACATTCGAAGTTATAATCTCCGTTTTCATCTCTCGGCGTCAATTCCCTGTCCACAAAATAGTCATCCAGAGCGATGGGATGCGGAATCTTGCCGTAAGTGCGCAGCTGAATGGAAAGTCTGTGGGAGAAAGTGGTTTTTCCCGAGGAGGAAGGTCCCGCAATCAGGACAAATTTCACATTTCCTCTATCCACAATATTCTTTGCAATTTCTCCGATTCTGCGCTCTAACAGTGCTTCCTGCACCAGGATCATATCATTGATTCCGCCTTCACAGATCACATCATTCAGATCTCCCACAGAATCGATTTCCATCATCTCTCCCCATTTGGATGAGGTTTTCAGCGTATGAAATAATTTCTCTCTGGGCTCAAAATAATCGATCTTATCCGGCTCATCCATTCCCGGTATCAAAAGCAGGATGCCGCCTTCATAGAGCATCAGATCAAAATACTTCACATATCCGGTGCTCGGCAGCATAAAACCATAATAATAGTCATAATAGCCGTCAAGGCAATAGACATTGACGAAAGAGCTTCTCCGATAACGGAACAGCTTTTCCTTATCTTCCATCTTATGTTCCCTGAAAAGGGCACGCGCTTCTTCAATGGGATAAGACTTCTTTTTGACAGGTAAATCCTGATTTACCAGCTCTCTCATTCTCCGGGCGATCTGTTTTACCTTCTGCTCCGTCAGCTTTTCTTCCGTTCTGACATCACAATAATATCCCTGACCGATGGCAAATTCTACTTTTACCTTCGGCACATTTCCCTTGCCATACACATCATGGATCGCTTTCAACAGAATCATAATTGCAGTCCGGACATATGCCTTATGACCGATATTGTCTTTCAATGTCAGAAAAGAGAGTTCACAGTCCTTATGCACTGTTTTGAAAAGCTCTCTGATCTTGCCGTTTTCCAGCACCAGAGCGATCATATTGTCATATTCTTTCTGGTACTCCCCGGCAATGTTCTCATAGGTTGTTCCGTTTGGATATTCTTTTGCAATACCATCAATTGTAATGACTGCCATTTACATCCTCCCTGTCATTTCTGCTCTTTCAAGCAATACTATTTCCCGTTCCAATTCTCTCTTTCTTACAGTAGTTCTCTCATTTTCTTCCTGATGATACAGTGTATTCAAAATTTCCTTTTTCATGGAAAGCTCTCTTTCTATGAACTGAAAAAGGACAGGATTCTTCGTTTTCAGCAGAAGGGGACCCAGAAGATCCTCCATTTCCTGCTGCTCCCCCGATTTCCTTTCGCTCTGTTCCCCGTCTCGTCCGGCCTTTCTGACCTTCATCAGCGGGTAAAACTTTCCTTCCTCCAAAATCATATCTTCCTCAAGGAAAACATAACCGTTTTCCCGCAAGGTTCTGCGAAAAAGGGCGATCTCCGACTGGGGCTGCAGGATCAGCTCCTGAAAATCCGCCGTCTTATCCGGTTCTCTTGTCAGGATCTTCCATAATAGTCTTCCACCCATGCCTGCACAGATAAGACTGTCTGCCTCTCCCTTCTGATAAGCGGACAGACCGTCAGACAAACGAAGCGTTATGTATGGTTCCACCCCGTATCTGCGTACATGCTCCTCTGCCCGAAGAAGCGGACCTTGATTGACATCCATGGCAAGGGCAGAAGGCGATTTGCCGCTCTGCACAAGATAGATGGAAACATAGCCGTGATCACAGCCCACATCACAGACACGATTTCCGGAAGAAACCATATCTGCAGCAGCCTGCATTCTCCTTGAAAGTTCTACTATTTTTTCCATAAAGCTTCCTAATCCAGATAATCCTTCAGTTTGCGGCTTCTGCTGGGATGGCGTAGCTTCCTCAAAGCCTTGGCCTCAATCTGTCTGATACGCTCTCTGGTAACGTTAAATTCTTTTCCTACTTCCTCAAGGGTTCTCGCTCTTCCGTCATCGAGACCAAAGCGGAGACGAAGCACCTTCTGTTCTCTCTCCGTCAGAGTACCGAGTACCTCCACCAGCTGCTCCTTCAATAAGGTAAAGGCCGCTGCATCTGCCGGAACGGGCACATTGTCATCCTGAATAAAATCTCCCAGATGGGAATCCTCCTCCTCGCCGCTGGGTGTTTCCAGGGAAACAGGTTCCTGAGCAATCTTCAGAATCTCTCTGACACGCTCAACGGGAAGGTTCATTTCCGCCGCAATTTCTTCGGGGGTAGGTTCACGCCCCAGCTCCTGAAGGAGCTGTCTGCTCACACGGATCAGTTTGTTGATGGTTTCCACCATATGCACGGGGATTCTGATGGTTCTTGCCTGATCGGCGATGGCTCTCGTAATTGCCTGACGGATCCACCATGTAGCATAGGTAGAAAACTTGTAGCCCTTGCGGTAATCAAACTTTTCCACCGCCTTGATAAGACCCAGGTTTCCTTCCTGAATCAGATCAAGGAAAAGCATGCCTCTGCCCACATATCTCTTGGCAATGCTGACAACCAGACGAAGGTTTGCCTCAGCCAGACGCTTTTTGGCCTCCTGATCTCCCGTCTCCATCTTCTTTGCAAGCTCGATTTCCTCCTCTGCGGAAAGAAGCGGCACCTTGCCGATTTCCTTCAGATACATTCTGACAGGGTCCTCGATACTGATTCCGTCCGGAATCGTGAGATCGAGATTTTCCATATCCACTTCGTCTTCTTCGCTCAGTATGATCTCCTCGTCATCCACATCATCGTCTTCCGTGATGCGCAGAACATCCACACCGCTCTGTTCCAGTGTCTCAAGTACTTTGTCAAACTGTTCCTCGCCCAGTGCCATATCAGCAAAAAAATCCATGATCTCCTGATATTCCAGAACATTTTTCTTTTTCTTGGCAATTGCTAAGAGACTTTTTAGCTTCTCATCAAATTTTGCCTGTGTGTTTTCATCCATTGTGGGTTTCCATCCTTCCTGAAAATTATAGTAAAAGTATTAGCTTTAATCCAGTGAAATATGCGTTTTGCTAAGTTCTTCCAACGCCTTTTTGCCGGCAATCACCTGGTTAAGTGCCTTCACATCACTGCCAAGCTGTCCGGAAAAATACTCATAGCTGTTTTTCTTGACCGCAAAAACGATATCATGAAAAGCCTTTTCCCGTTCCTGTTTTGTGGAAAGAGCCATCAGCTTTGTATTGAAAACCGATGCCACCTCCCGTTGCTCTTCCTCATCCGTAAACATACTGATAATGGAAGCGGGATTCATCTCTCCCCTGTCAAGTCCGTCAAAGAGCTTTTCAGCCACTTTTCTATATAAATCCTCGGTAAAATCTTCCGGGGAAATATATTTCTTAATCTTCTGATAGAGTGCAGGCTCATCTGTAAGCCAGGTAAGAAGCATCCTCTGTGTCTTCTTACGATTTTCATCCGGTGCTGCTTTCTTCCGGATTCCCGACTTCGGTCTTTCCACGGGCTTTGCAAATCCGGTCTGCTCGGCATAAGATAACACCAGTTTTCTTAAATTTTCAAAACCGATCTGATACTTGTCCGCAACTGCCTGGATATAATTCTCCCGTTCTACCTCCTCAGAAAAACCGCAGAGCTTTTTCGCAATCTCCCTGTGAAATCTTGTTTTCTCTTCCGGATCCTTCAGATTGTAATCTCTCTGCAGCATCCTCAGTTCAAAGAAAAAGGTATTCTCCGCCTGGTCCAGTCTCTCCTGAAAAGCTTCCTGTCCCTTATTCTTGATAAACTCATCGGGGTCCTTATAGGGCTCTAAGTTCAGCACCTTGCCTGTCAGCCCTGCTTCCTTTAAAATCCCGATGGCACGAAGCGCTGCCGTGACGCCTGCCCCGTCACTGTCATAGGAAAGGATCACTTCCTGCGTATAGCGTTTTAACAGTGCGGCCTGTCCCTCCGTAAAGGCGGTTCCAAGGGAAGCCACTGCCTGGGAGAAGCCTGCCTGGTGCATGGTGATCACATCCATATAGCCTTCGCACAGAATCATGTTATTCTTTCTCGATGTTCTGGCAAGATTGAGGCCATACAGATTCCGGCTCTTGTCAAAGATCATGGTTTCCGGCGAGTTCAGATATTTGGGCTTTCCATCCCCCATCACGCGCCCTCCGAAACCGATCACACGATGATTGATATCCTGTATGGGAAACATAACCCTGTTCCAAAACTTGTCATGCATTCCGTATTTCTCGTCAAAGGTGGCAAGCCCCGCCTCCTGCAGCAGCTTGTCATCATAGCCTTTGCTTTTCAGATACGTTACCAGATCATTGCTGGTCATGTTGGCAAAGCCAAGTCCGAACTTGTTGATGGTCTCATCCGACAGTTGCCGCTCCTTCAGGTATTTCAGGCCTGCTCTTCCCCTGTCGCTTCGAAGCTGGTAATAGAAATACTTGGCAGCTTCCTTGTTGACTTCCAGAAGCTTTGCCCGCTTTCCTTCCTTTTTCCTTACTTCCTCTGTATACTCTGCCTCCGGGAGACTTACCCCCGCCTTCTGCGCCAGGAACTTGATGGCCTCCTGAAAGGTATAATTCTCATACTCCATAATGAAGGTAAAAACATTACCTCCTGCACCGCAGCCAAAACAATAATACATCTGCTTTTGGGGGGATACGGAAAAGGAAGGTGACTTTTCATTGTGAAAAGGGCACAATCCAAAGTAGCTGCTTCCCTTTTTCTGAATCTTCACATATCCGGAGATCACATCCACTATGTCATTTTTCATGCGTACTTCTTCTATTAATTCGTCCGGATAATACATAATCCTTCCTGCCTCTTTCTGTTATCAAAAAGACTGGTTTCTAACCATGCCATGACTTGGGAATATAAATTTCCTCATATTTTGCAATGGCGAACCGGTCTGTCATGGCCCCTATGTAGTCACATACCACCTTTTCTTCCGGCTCTCCCTTTTCAATCAGCCTGATCAGATCCTCCGACAAAAGCTCAAGATGATGGCGGTAATAGCTGTAGAGGGTCTGTACCAGCATCTCTGCCTTTCCCTCCTCGCTCTTTGCCTCCTTATTCTGATAGACCCGCTCAAACATGAACCGTCTCAAATCCTTCATTGCTTTCGCCACCGGCTCTGACATGACAATATCATTTTTGCCATAGCTGGTACTTACAATATCATGAATAAAGTGATCAAGACGCTCTCCCGTAGTGTAGCCAATCACGTCACCGATCTCCTTAGGCACATCCGCCTCCGTGAGGATTCCTGCCCGGATGGCATCATCCATGTCGTGATGGATATAGGCAATCTTGTCGGAAAACCTTACGATCCTGCCTTCCAATGTAGCAGGCATCCCTTCTGTCTGATGATTTAAGATTCCATCCCGCACCTCCATGGTGAGGTTGAGACCCTGCCCGCCCTTTTCCAGAAGATCAACGGTTCTGACACTCTGCTCGCTGTGCTTAAAACCGTAAGGGCAGACCGCATTTAAGGCTCTTTCCCCCGCATGCCCGAAAGGTGTATGACCAAGATCATGGCCGAGAGCGATTGCCTCAACCAGATCTTCATTCATCCGAAGGGCTTTTGCAATGGTCCTGGCATTCTGGGAAACCTCCAGGGTATGGGTAAGTCTGGTTCTGTAGTGATCTCCCTCCGGAGATAAAAAAACCTGGGTTTTATCCTTTAATCTCCGAAAAGACTTTGAATGAAGGATTCTGTCCCTGTCCCTCTGGTATACGGGTCTGATATCGCACTGCTCCTCCGGCCTTGGACGGCCCTTGGAATCCCTGCTGTGTGCCGCATAGGGACTTAAATATTCTGTTTCAAGCTGTTCCAGATTCTCACGGATGTTCATAATTCGTCTCCTGATGCTAAAACCATACGCTTTTGTACATGCGCCTATTTACATTATTCGGTATCGACCTGAAATATCCTTTCGATTTTCAAAAATTTATCTGCAGATATCATAGATAAATTCCGCGCACCGTTCCATTGCCTCATGGGCTGTCTTTAAGGGAGACATCTGGAAAACATGCCACATTCTTTTATAGACATCAATTTTCACGGAAACGTTCTCCTTCACCATCTTTTTGTGAAGAGACAGGGAATCACTTAAAAGGATCTCATTATCCCCGGCCTGAATCAGGGTCGGAGGAAATCCTGCGAAATCTCCAAACAGAGGGGAAATATAGGGGTTCTTAAGGTCCTCTTCCGGTGCATAATTCCGGATCATTCTGTCAAGGTAATCCTCATCCAGAACGGGATCGAGCTCTCTTCTGGTTTCATGGCTCTTTCCCGAGGAAGTCAGATCCGTCCATGGCGATAAGAGTACAAGGCCTCTGGGCAGCAATCTACGCTCATCCTTCAGTTTCAGCACAAGGGACAATGCCAGATTTCCGCCGGCGGAATCCCCCGCAACAATCACATCTCTTGCTCCATAGCCAAGCAGCATCAGATAATCCCATGCTTTCATGGCATCTTCCAAAGCCGACGGATAGGGATGTTCCGGTGCCAGCCTGTAATCAAAACAGAGCACATCCATGGAGGTGGAGGCTGCCAGCTTTGAAGTCAGTGTTCTTGCATATATGGTGCTGCCTGTAGAATAACCTCCACCATGGCAATAGAGAATCACATACTTTTTCATATGAACCCGGTCCACGCACACCCATTCCGCTTCCATGTCTCTGATCGTCACCGGTTTGAAAAGTACCTCCTTGGAATTTCCAAACAATGCGCCCACGTGATCCTGGGATTGACGATGCTTTTCAATATCAGTCTGATCGATCATGCCATGCACTTTTCTGATCAGGTTCATCATGTTCATATTTACTGTTTCTTCAGAAGGTTTTTTATTTAACAGTTTCTTTGATGTAAGTGCCATACTCCCTCCGTTTATTTCGTTTGCAATATAAAAATAACACTCTTTTCGGATAGTTTAACACATTATTCAGATTTTGTGGTATACTAAACAAAACTTTAAATTTTTTGCCGAAAAGCTTTCGGCAGGATAGGATATTATTTGAAACATTTCTCCGACCATAAAAAAAATGGAAATAGTGAAAGGAAAATCTGGTACAAGCTGGATCTCTCGGCGATTGTATATCCCACCCTCCAGCGCAGGAATTTTTCCTCTGTCTATCGACTCTCCGTAGTTTTAAAGGAGCCCATCAAGCCGGAGGTTCTGCAAAAGGCCGTGGATATTGCCCTCTTGCGCTTTCCCACCTACAAAACAGCCATCCGAAAAGGGCTTTTCTGGCGCTATCTGGAGCCCAACCATCGCCCCGGTCCTTTCGTTCAGGAAGACATCAGAAATTTCTGTATGCCCATGCCTTTCAAGGCCGGGAACCGGTATCTCCTGCGTATTTACTACCACGGATGCCGGATTTCTCTGGAAGCCCATCACAGTCTCGGGGACGGAAGCGGCGGCATGTATGTGCTGCAGACCATAACTGCTGTTTACTTAAGACTTCTGGGTCATGAAATTTCAGACGGTTACTTTGTCAAAGATGTGGATGAGACGCCTGATCCGGAGGAACTGGAAGACGCCTACATGAAATACGCCAATGCCAAGGTCTGTCCGAAACGTCCCGGTGAAAAAACCTACCGCGTCAGAGGCACAAAGGAACCCTTTTACACCTTTAACGTGATCGATGGGATCATGTCTGTCTCCGAAGTCATGGAAGTTGCCAAAAAATATCGCGCTTCCATCACGGAATATCTGAACTCCGTACTGCTCTATGCACTGTTAAAAAAGCAACAGACAGAATTCCATCTGAAGCTGAAACCCGTGAGAATTGCCATGCCGGTAAATCTGCGCCGCTTTTTCCCTTCAAAAACACTGCGCAATTTTATCACCATGGTTTATCCCGGCATTGATCCGAGACTCGGTGACTACACCTTTGAGGAAATCATCACCCAGGTTCATCATTACATGCGTTATTATATCAATGAAAAATTCTTAAAAGGCGATATCACCACAAACGCCAACACGCAGAGAAACCCTTTTATCCGCGTTGTTCCCCTTTTTGTCAAAGATTTTGTAGTGAGACTTTTTTATACAAGGGTGCAGGACAGATATTCCTCTGCAGGTCTTACCAATATGGGGGCCATCAAGGTTCCCGAAAATATGAAGCCTTATATTGAACGTTTCGATATCTACATGGGACAGCCTTTCTCTTCCAGAACCAACTGTGCCATTGTAAGCTTTGAAGATATCCTGACCGTCAATTTTGCAAGCAGTATTGTGGAATCGGATGTGGAACGCCTTTTTTTCAAAAAGCTTGTGGAAGACGGCATCCATGTCACCATAGAAAGCAACAGAACCTAGAAGAAAGGAATCAATTATGTCATATTGTGTCAACTGCGGTGTAGAATTAGAGCCTTCCTTAAAGAAATGTCCTCTATGCAATACACCTGTTATTAATCCTAATGAACTGCAAAAAATCGGGGAAGCCGTTTCCCCCTATCCCGTAAAAACAGGTCAGGTGGATGTGGTAAAGCGAAAGGATCTTGCCCTTCTCACCTGTGTGGTGCTGATCGCCACTTCCCTGTGCTGCCTGCTTCTCAATCTTTTTGTATTTTCAGGGTCACCCTGGTCCCTGTTCATCATCGGCGCCTGTCTGCTTTTATTTGTTCTGGTCCTGCCGGTGGTCATTTATACCAAGCTGCCAATCTACCTTTCCCTTGCTCTGGACGGTGCTGCCGTTGCTCTCTATCTGTACATGATTACCTTCAATACAAAGAGTGACAGCTGGTTCACCGGTCTGGCTCTGCCCATTGTTATTCTGGTAACCATACTGGTGGAAATCTTTGCCCTGCTGCTTCACATGTTCCCCGTCGCCTTTTTGACAACGGCACTGTATTTCTTTATTGAAACCGCTCTCTTATGTGTGGGACTGGAGCTTTTGATCGAGCATTATCTGCAGACTCCTTTGCGGCTTGTATGGTCTGCTATCGTGCTGACCATCTGCGGTGTTATCTCCATAGCGCTGCTCACTATCCTGTCAAGGAGAA
The DNA here is from genome assembly GCA_945917985.1 of uncultured Clostridium sp. Classification (GTDB taxonomy): domain Bacteria; phylum Bacillota; class Clostridia; order Lachnospirales; family Lachnospiraceae; genus Suilimivivens. The sequence goes on from CAMEIH010000002.1 coordinate 9,685, forward strand.
GGCTTCGCGAAGCCGTGCGGAGAAGACTGCATTTCTGAAAAAAGGGTGTCGTTTCAAACTGCCTTTACAGGCAGTCTATTCATACTTCCCCTCATAGTCCGTACCGGTCTCAAGCTGCATTTTCTGAATATAGCTCTCGGGGTTCTGCTTCATTTTCAGCAGAACATCAAAGGCATTCAGCAGCATCTTGTCCTTATTCTGCTTTGTTCCCGTGGTATCCCGGTCAAGCCATGCCTTAAAGTGGTCGATCTGCCATACCATCACATCCACCACAGTATAGTCACACACCTTTGCCCTGCATGCAAAATTTCCGCTCTCCATATAGAAAGCAAATTCCTGCAGTATTTCCTGATCTGCCGTAAGTCTCTCATAGAAATCCTCGGCAAAGGATTGATCTTCCCCTGCGTTTTCACAAAGTCTGTCGATATATTCCCTGATATCTTTCCCGTTCATCTGTGTTTTCTCTCGTAACATTTGTTATTTATTCTGATTTACTGCTTCTGCACAATAAACAATACACCCAGGGTTCCGGGGCCACAGTGGCTGGAGATCACGCCCCCTGCCCTTGTCTCCAGAATTTCATCAAATACCTGTAATCCCTCCAGATAAGAGCGGACAGCTTCCACCACTTCAGCGTCACAACCGGAATGGGTAATAAATACCCTGTCCTTCTTAGCGGATTTCAGATCCTGTTCCAGGTCATGTACATAGTCAAGGATCACACGGTCGATTTTTCCACGGTATTTCTTCTGCGGTGTCATCTTACCGTTTTCCACGATAATCTTGGGGTGGAGCTTTAAGGCGCTTCCTGCCAGTGCTGCCACACCGCTGCATCTGCCGCCTCTGTGCAGGTAAGTTAAGGTATCCACCACAAAGCTTGCACGAACCAGAGGCTTTAACTCTTCCATTCTTTCGGCAATTTCTTTTCCTGTTGCCCCGTTTCCTGCCATAATGGCAGCCTCTATCACCAGAAGTCCGATCCCTGTAGAAAGATTGGCGGAATTGATCACGGTCACAAGCTGTGCCGCAGCAAGCTCTTCCGCCGCCAGTCTCATCACATTCCCCGAGGTTGACATTTCATCCGAGATGGAAAAGCAGACGATTTCACGGTTCTCTTCCACATAAGGTCTCATCAGCTCCGTGGCTTCCACAAGAGAAGGCGCCGAAGTCTTGGGTGTGGTCTTATGTTCATCAGACCAGCTGTAAATCTGATCCGGTGTGATGGTTCTGCCATCCAGATATTCCTCCTCTCCCAAAAGCACATGAAGGGGAAGAATTGAAATATCATATTTTGTGAGTAACTCCTGTGAAAGGTCACAGGTGCTGTCTGCTATGATTTTTACCATTTGAAACACTCCTTTATCGGTAAACTATATTTTTCATTTTGAGATAAGTATTATAGCACAAAAAGCAAATTATTTATAGGGAAAAAGTCGAAATTTTCCCGCTGGAGCTTACACCCTTTTTTCACTCACATGTATAAAAAAGGGATGTGAAAATTTTCACACCCCTTCATCTCATAAAATATTGTATTATTTAATCAGTTTGCTGTTTCCCAGCACATAACCAAGGTATAGCGGACCCGCATATTTATTATTTTTAAATATTGCCTCCAGATCTATCTGTGCCGGGATAGTAACGCTGTACAGATGCCCTTTGTGCTTGAAATAATAAACAAAATCTACGTTGTTTTTACTCATATGCTGAAGGATCTCTTTCGTAAAACAAATTGGGCGCTCTGTATAAATGTTGATTGCACTTTTCCCTTGATTGGATTTTGCAATCTTATCAATGCTTGTCATAAAACCTTTCGCAGTCACGAAGGATGACAAATTGTAGGTTTGTTTCGGCATTGATTCCAAACCTGTTTTGTCTACCCCCATTGCATCTATAATAATCGTTTCCGGATTTCTGTTGATTTCCTGCTGCTCAATAACAAAATAGGTATTATCAGATGTCTCACCGCTTGTCTTTAATACTGCCGGTTCATCGCTTCCCTCCGAAGAAGCTTCAGATTCCGATTCAGCAGGAACATCCGGTTCCACTTCAATGGGATCATACTGATTGTTACTTTCTGTTAACGGAACCAGCGTAAATACAGAGTATTTATCAGAAGCAAAGGTTACCGTACCTGTAGCTTCATCATAATGAGCAGGTATCTTGTCTATCTGCCCATTATGTTCTCTTAATACCGCATAACCGGCTGCAGGCTGATCAACTACCAATTTTACTTCTGCCGATGATGAAAGCTCATGTTGCGGCTGTGTCCAAAGATCATCAGCTGAATTCTTATAGAACAGTTGGTCCATCTGAATATCCACTGCCTGAACTGCTTTGCTGTTGTCAACACCTTCTATGGAGGATGTATCAGCAGGTGAGTTTGAAGTTTCTATTGTCATCTTTGCAGTACCGCCTGAACCGGCAACTGCATTGCCATTGGTCAGGGATGCTCCCCTCACTCCTTGCGCATTTACAGACACAATATCTTCGGTTTTGGTAAAAATACCCTTGAAATGCACATTGGTAGGAGGCATTCTGAATGTGAATTCATTTGTGTAATTATTCGCTGTTAAATCAACATCTCCGTTTATCTTTGCTCCCACTACCTGATAGCCGTAATCCGGTATCAGCTTAATGGTAACATCCGCATCATCATTCACAAGATAATGTCCATCACCGCCCGAGTGATAGCCGCTTACCATTTCTACTGTGCCATGCTCAACCATGGCATCGTCCCCTTGCTGATTATCATATCTCCAGATAATGGTATGCTGCGTGGACACTCCTTTTACTACTGCAATTTTTAACGATGTATCATCTTTGGATATGAAAAAAACATATTGGTCCGTTTGCTCAGATAGCTTTTCTTCATCATTTATTTTAATAGATGAATATACTTCTGAAAAAGGTGCCTGAATTTTAATTTTAATAGTATCATCCTGCTCGCAATTAACAGACGAAAAATGCTGAGTATTAGTGGTTAAATCTTCAATACTGGTATCGCCAACCTTGATTTCGCCAAAGTCGCCTGTCCACGACACTGTTAAGTTTACATCCTTCCGGTTGCCAGCCGGAGGATCACCACCCGGAGGAGGGTTCGGTCCCTGAGGTGCCTGTAGCTGGAATTGATATTCACTTGCCAACGCATTTACAGCTATTCTTTGCCCTGTAGACCAAGCAGAGGTCTCATTAGCGCGATTTATAAAGATATCATTTCCCGCCGAGTTAACTCTAATTTCTATGTATTTGTCATCATCTACATCAAGGCTTATCGTCTTAAAAACCTCTGATCCATCTTCTGAACCACCTAACACTCCACTATATTCTCCGGAATAACCATCAGGCTTTACTACGCTGTTTCCATTCTCATCAACAACCTTATATTCTACGTTGTAATTTTCCGGTACTGTGGTGCCGTCTGCTACCGAAAGCTTTAATGTAAGACTTTTAGTAACCTTGTTTGCTGCCTGCGCTGTGATTGGAAAATCAAGTGCTATCATTCCAATCATCATTGCCATACTCATCATGAATGATAAGATTTTTTTTACTCGCTTCAATTCTTTACTCCTCCTCTTCTCTTTTTTCATTCCTAACCTATACTTCCCGTTCCGCCGCAGGTAGTACAGTTCTTATTTCCCTGGCAAACAGGACACAAGTGGGTAAGCTTGCCCTGGCAGTGCGTGCAAAGCTTGGCTGGTGCGCCGTTACATGCATCACATGCCTGCTGTCCTGTTCCGTTACAGAACTTGCAGGGTGATCCGGCTTCCGGTGCAGGAGCCTGCTGCTGTGCCTGCCCGTCAACAGTATCTGTCCCGTTATTTGGAGCATTCTGAGGCGCTGCCTCTTTTCCCGAACCTTTGCAATGATGACAGGGGATCACGTTTGTTCCCTTACAGACACCACAGGACTCATATCCTGTCTGATTACAGGCCTTGCAGTTCACAATGGTGGTTCCGTTACATTCACTGCACACAATTCCTGTGCCGTTGCAATCGGGACATACATCGGAAGCTTCTTCTTTCTTCTCCGGTGTCTTAACCGCATCAGTTGTATTCGCCCCATCAGAGTTTTCCACCGCATCAGGCGTTTTTGTCTCTTCCGATTCTGCTGTCGGTTCCGGTATTGCCTCATCCTTTGTTTCCATCGTCTCAGAAGCTTCCTCGGAAACACCGTCAGCATTGTCTGCATTTTGACAGCCTGAAAGCAGCAAGCAAAACAGACAAGCTACCGCAAGCCACCTTACCGTACCTTTCCGTCTCTTCATCTCTATTCCTCCGATTTAAAACAATGATTCGGTTTAAAGTAGATTCAGTTTTTCATAAAAAAGATGTATTTTCAAGTCTACATATGTCTCAATCTGTCTCTTTCCACCCATAATAAAACTGAAGAAGTCCGATTCTTGATTTTGTATTCGTCTTTTCATTCAGGGAAGTCAGATGCCTGTACAGTGCTGCCCTTGATATATACAGTTCTTCCGCCAGATCCTGCACATTCCCATCTGAGGTAAGGAGCAGTTTCATAACCTCCTGCTCTCTGTCTGTGAGAGAAAAATGTTCCGCAAATGCAGCGAATTTTTGGATATCTCTCTCCTGCTTTTCCTCGTCACTTACCCTTATACTCTCCTCCTGCGCTAAATCCGTTTTCACACGGCCTGCATAGAGAAACATCGTAATACTGATCAGCGCAAACAGTACCAGTGCCGTCACACTGATCATCATGCTGTTTCCCGATGCAAGCATGGCAACGGAAACGTGCCCGATGATCACCGCGCAGAAATTATTTGCCGTCCGTCCCAGCCCTGCCCAAAGCTCCGGCAGCTTCATGCTGTCAGCGAGTTCCACAAATCCTGTTGAAAAATAAACAACAAAGAAGCCTGCCGAAAGATAAAACACGATTAAACCTGCAAGAAAAGGTCCTCCCAGCTCAATCACCACCGCACAAATAGTGGAAAGAAGTGTCACACAGTACATGATGATATCCATAAATCGTCTGCCCTTCAAATCAAAGAGAACGCCTGCCAAAAGCCCGCTCACCGCAAGCAAAAGTCTGGGCCATTGTCCGATATCTCCAGAGCCTTCTGCATGAACCAAGGTTACCGCATTGTCCAGTGTGGCAAAAATACAGGACATCAGTATCACATTCACAAGTAAGATAACACCTGCTATTTCCGGTTTTCCTGTTATTTTTCGCCTGCCCGCAACATGATTCTGTATTTCTTCTGCCTGTCCGGAATTTTCCTGTCCGTTAAAGCCAATCATCAAAATAGCGCCCGTTGCGGTAAACAGTGCAAGCACAATAGCCTCTGCCACATCCCACCTTACCAGATTGTTATTTAAAAACTGCAGCATAAGTCCCAATGCATAGGATACTCCGACCGCCTTTGCAAGATTTTTGTCCGCGGCAAAGAGGTCAGCCGCTTTTTTGTGGATCACACCTCCTGCCATTCCGAAAAGGACAAAAATAAGGCAGCCTGCAATCATGATGCTCTGATAAGAAATTCTTTGCTGTATCAGGAAGATACAGATCACAGAAACAAAAGAAGCAGCAAAAAGCAGGATATTCTTTATCCCTGCCTTTTGCTGTCTTCTGAAAAGCGGATACAGAAAGAAGCCGATCACACTTGCCCCCAGAATCCGGCTCTGTGCAATCACAACGTCCTCTGCATCCGCTACATATGCCATCATGTTATCAAACAAGTACTCTGTTCCAAGAAATACAAAATTCCAGATAGCAAGAGTGATGATAACACTGATTTTACTTGAATCCAACTTTCTTTTTTCCATGCGCTGTCAACTCCCGTTTATTGTATATTTTTATTATATATACAAATGTCTCACCCGGGCAAGTTGACAAATATCTCATGTTTTCTTTTTCCCACACAGTCTGTGAGAAAACAGTTTTCTACTAAAGCTTACAAAAGATCTCTATGGCCTTTGCCGTGAATTCCGCACAGCCCTTTCCGCCTGCTGCATCGATATTATCTGTCATTTCTCCACCGGCCTTATACATCTGTGCAAGTCCGAAAAGGATCTGATTCGTACAGGTATAATAGTTTTCTGTGATAAAATCCTGAAGCTTTTTTACTTGCGCCTGCACCGACGGATCAGAAGCCTCTTTATCCATCATCCTGCCAAACTCGGCAAATAATTCCATCATGTCCACACCTACGGCTTTCTTCTTTTCATCTGAAAAGTCTGCTGTCTTTTGCTCAAATTCCCTGTAGGCTTCCGTCTCTCCCCATTTTTCTTTTGCCTGCTTTGCATATTCATCAAGCTTTTTTGTATCAAATGCTTTAAAATCCATGTTTTTTCCTCCTAACTCTTTCAGTCCTTTGGCAAAGGCAATCAGCTGCTCCAAATGCTCTTTTTTCAGAGTCAGCATTTCGATCTGCTGCTCAAGTGCCTGTTTTCTGTCAAAATCCGGACTGTCAATAATTCTTTTAATTTCTTTCAGCGGAAATTCAAGTTCACGAAACAGAAGAATGTCCTGCAGACGCTCCAGATTTGTATCGTCATACGTTCTGTATCCCGAATCGGTCGTCACCGCCGGGTGCAGAAGCCCCATCTCGTCATAATAATGCAGAGTACGTATACTTACTCCCGTTAATTTGCTCACTTCATTTACTGTCATCATGCTCTCTTTTCCTCCTGACATGAATTATCATAAACTATGACGTAACGTCAGAGTCAAGAAGAATTTTCAATTTTTTAAAATTGTTTTTCATCTCCCACAGGCTTTTCACCCCTGTCAGGCCTTTCGCCTCCTCCGGGCATTTCACCATCTGCAGGTCTTTCGCCTCCGGCCGGTCTTTCTCCCTTGTCAGGTCTTTCGCCTCCGCCCTCAAACATTCCGCCGTTCTTACCTCCTCCGTTCCTGCCTCCGGTCCCGTTCTCTGAACCATCATTGGTGGTAACAGAACCGCCGTTATTCGTATAGGTTCCGTTCGTATCAATTGCGGTATTGCCGTTACCGTTGCAGGTAAGATTTAAGGTACCTCCATTGATCGTCAGATTACCGTTGGAGTCAAGGCAGTCGCCATCGGACACAATGGTAATGACACCGCCATTGATTGTGATAAAGCAGTCTTCGTCCACAGCGAACGGATCCTCATGTCCAAAACCGTAGCTTGTGCCGGAGCCGTCCGCACCACCGGCGGCATTCATACCGTCATCATTCGACGTGATCTCAAAAGTGCCATCCTCAATGGTAACCGTCTGCCCCTCTATGCCCTCATAGCAGTAAGGAATAGAAAAAGTGCCCGCCTGAATCACTACCGCACAGTCCGAGTGAATGCCATCATCCCCCGTACGGATCGTCCATTCTCCGCCGCCGATCGTCACATCGCCGCCGGTGTGTAAGGCATCGTCGGCTGTATCCAACGTATAGGTTCCCCCGTTTACCGTCAGCGCACCGTCAGCTTTGATACCCTTGTAGCTTACCGTATCGTCCGAGGAAACAGTTTCTTTTGTATCATCGGTTTCAGTCTGGTCGAAAGGCCGCATCATATCACCACTCTTCATGGTTACAGCAGCGCTGCCGCCGCCGGCAGTAAGCGTATAGCTGCCATCGTCGATCTGTAAGGCACCGGTAGCACTGATGGCATCCCCCTTGGCATCAATTACAAAACTGCCGTCCTCAATGTAGAGGCACCCCTTTGCCGCATCATCTGCATTTTCTGCGTGAATACCGTCTTTGCCCGCAGTAATCTCAAAGCTTCCTCCGGCAATGGCTACGCTGTCTTTGCCGGTAAAGCCGTGATTTGCAGCCGTAACCTGATAACTGCCTCCTGAGATCGTCAGCTCATCCTTAGAAACAACGCCGTGTCCTGCAGGACTTGTCACAACCAGGCTGCCACTGCCATTCAGCGTCAGATCGGTCTTGGAGAAAATTGCCGCGTCAACATTGTTATCATCTACAGCCACAAATTCTCCTCCGTTTGTAAGACAATTCTCCGTTCCGTCCTCCAGAGTGATGAACACTTTATCAGCTTCCAAAGAATAGATGGCAGCGGAGGTCTCACTTGTAATCGTAGCGCCGTTCAGCACAATTTGTACTTTATCACTGTCATCAGCATTCACGACCACTTGTCCGTCGTTAAGCGTGCCTGTGAAAATATAGGTTCCTTTATTCAAAATTGTGATCCTGCTTCCTTCAATCGACACCGCATCGGAAGAACAGACTGCCGTATCTCCTTCAAGCGAGATTGTCACAGCCGAAGAAACATCGTAATCTGCATCCGTTGCCACCTCAGAGGATTCCGCTGTTGTACTCTCTTCTGACTGACAACCCGAAAGTAGCACGGCTGCACACAGCATCACCGGAAGCATACCATACTTCATCATAGCTTTCATTTTTCCATTCTCCCTTCTAAAGCCCTGCTGCCACCGTTTCCTGATAGGATACAGAGATCTCGAGATTCCCGTTCCGGCAGCGCAGTTCATCAATAAATTTCTTTTCCTTGGAAGGATCCCGCAGAATCAGATCATAGGTCAGTTTAAAAAGACTTCCCATGTTGGTGGTCTTTACCTGTGTCAGCGTATATTCCGAGGTATATTCCTGCAGCACGGGATCAAAAACGCCGGTGTAATCAAGTCTTTCCGGAATGGTAATGTGAAGGGTTTTATACCGTCTGCGATCCCCAAAGCGTATCGCTGTGTAAAGCATAGTAATCAGCCCCAAAATCAGAGAAAACAGCACTGCATATGCCAGATAGCCCATACCTGCGATCAGGCCCGCTCCCATAGCGATAAAAATGCCTCCGATTTCCCGCGCAGAGCCCGGTGCAGATCGAAATCGAACCAGACTGAAAGCACCTGCCACGGCAACTCCAGCACCTACATTTCCGTTTACCATCATGATAACCACACAGACAACAGCGGGGAGCAAAGCCAGCGTGATGGCAAAGCCTCCACTGCTTTTTAGCCTCCACATGGTCATGGCGCACAGCATCAAGCCGATCAGAAGGGATACTCCCACGCACAGCAGAAAATCGCCCGGAGCAATGACTGTAGTAAGTTCGGTGTCAAAAACACCATGAAATAATGAATTAAGCATATTGACGTTCTCCTTTTTGTTTTGATAGAAAAATATCCTGATAAGCACTTCCGTATTTGGAAAATGAGGTTTTGTAAATTTTTTGCTGGGAAAGAACATGCACCATCCACAGAGGTAATCCTCCTGATGTCTTTAGTTCCATCAGAACTTGTCCCGGTTTTAAAATGGCTGTTCCCCAATCATCCGAATCAAGCGTCAGTTCCTCCTGCCGATAGCAAATATTCTCATCAAAGGTCACACGGAAATCTCCTCCATCCCGTTCAAAAAAAGCTTCTCTCTCATAAGAAAGAAATACCGCAGGCTCCAGTTTCTCATAAAAATCCAACACATAGGCAATCTCCTGACCGATCTGACTGTCCGGCAGCTGCATTTTTCTGTCAAGACAGGCTTCTGCCTGCGCCTGTGGCATGGAAATACGCCTTTTGTAGACCACATCCTGATATTTCTTCTTTAATTCCACAAACACAGGATCTCCTGCTCCCGATGGGCCATAACTTCGAACCCGGATTTTTTCCTTATATACCGGCTTTTCCATGCTCTCCCTGATCAGGCGGAAATCCGGCGTGTCGTAGTAGATATTTCTGATTGAACTGTGTCCATACTCATCCATGGACATATAGGGCTCCATTGCCTGCAGGACTGCATCCCGCTGACGATAGTTCATTAAATACTTGATCTCATATCGTTTGAATACCATTTGACTGCTCATGGCAACACGCTCCTCCCATTTCTGTACTGTGAGGTCAGTATAAATGCCGAACCATAAATGAACTTAAAACAGATAAAGAATTTTTCAAAATATTCACTGACACCAAAGCAGGATTATGGTACTCTTTTAATGATAATTAAGGTAGTACATGTATACTGATAGATAATAAGAAAGGAAACCGGAGGTGTCGCAATGCGTATTTTGCTGGCAGAAGATGAAAAATCACTTTCAAGAGCTATTGTCGCCCTGCTTGAGAAAAACAACTACTCCGCTGACGCCGTCTATAACGGCAGGGAGGCTCTGGAATATCTCAGCGCCGAAAACTATGATGCAGTAATTCTGGATATTATGATGCCCGAAATGGATGGGTTAACAGTGCTGCAAAAAATCCGGGAAAGCGGAAGCCGGATTCCCGTATTGATGCTCACTGCTAAATCCGAGGTTGAGGATAAGGTTCTTGGACTTGATACCGGAGCAAATGACTATCTGACGAAGCCTTTTGCCACAGCAGAGCTGCTTGCCCGCTTAAGGTCCATGACCCGAACTCAAACCGCCCAGGTGAGCAGTCAGTTGACTTTCGGAAATATTACTCTGGATCAGACATCCTTTGAATTGTCCTCTCCAAGCGGCAGTTTCCGCCTGGCCAACAAAGAATTTCAGATGATAGAATTGCTTTTGCGAAACCCGAGGCAATTGATTCCCACCGAACGATTTCTGGAGAAGATCTGGGGATACGACAGTGATGTAGAATTGAATGTGGTCTGGGTATATATCTCTTATTTGCGAAAAAAACTGGCAGCTCTTCATGCAAATATTCAGATCAGAGCTACCAGAAACACCGGTTATTCGCTGGAGGAAATAAAATGATCAAAAAACTCCGTTTTAAATTCATCGCTGTTTCCATGCTGTCTCTGACCTTCGTCCTTGTGGTGATCCTCGGCAGTATCAACTGGATGAGTTATCAAAAGACCATTGGTGAGGCCGATGCTATTTTGTCCGTTCTTGCAACTAATCATGGTATGTTTCCGCAGATGGACGCAGCTCCCCGAAAGGATATTCCGGAGGACATGCCACCTCAGGGAGACGCTTCCCGAAAACACAATTTCTCTGCCGAAACTCCGTATGAATCCCGCTTTTTTTCTGTTCTGATCGGTGAAGCAGGAAAGGTGATCAGTGTTGATATCGGAAAAATTGCCGCTGTAGACCAGACCACGGCCGAAGCTTACGCCGTAGATGTCTGGGAATCCGGTAAAAGCAATGGCTTTTGTGACAGCTATCGCTTTACTCTCAGCGAGGAGCCATCCGGCACCCGGGTCATCTTTTTGGATTGCGGGCGCAGTCTTTCCACTTTTCACACAATGCTGCTTTCCAGTTTCTTTATCTCTCTGCTGGGACTTTCTGCCGTACTGTTACTCCTGATTCTTTTCTCCGGCAGGATCATCAAACCTGTGGCTGAGAGTTATGAGAAGCAGAAGCGATTCATCACCGATGCCGGTCATGAGATCAAGACTCCTCTTACCATCATCGGCGCCGATGCAGATCTGCTGGAGATGGAGTTCGGGGAAAGTGAATGGCTGACAGACTTAAGACGTCAGACGAACCGGCTGACAAATCTCACCAACGATCTCATCTACCTCTCCCGGATGGATGAGGAAAAGCCCAGGCTTCAGATGATTGAATTTCCACTGTCTGACATGATGGAAGAAATCACCCAGTCTTTCCAAAGCCTCATCAAGTCCCAAAACAAGCAGCTGACCGCAGAAATTTCTCCTCTGATCTCCTTTACGGGGGATGAGAAGGCCATCCGGCAGCTTTTGTCCATTCTGCTGGACAACGCCATAAAATATTCACCGGAAGAGGGCACGATCTGCGTAAAACTGGAAAAAGAAAATCATGCTGTAAAGCTTCTGGTATCAAACACCACGGTGCAGCCGATAGAAAGTGGCAGTCTGAAGCACCTTTTTGACCGTTTTTACCGTTTAGATGGATCCCGCAGCTCTTCCACCGGCGGCTACGGACTGGGGCTTGCCATTGCCCACAGCATCGTTACTGCCCACAGGGGAAAAATCTGGGCTGAAAGCACCAAAGATAATTTTCTGAGCATTCACGTAAGTATGCCTTAAAAGAGCCGCCATAAATGGCGGCTCTCTTTAAATCCTGTTTTCCTCTTCCTCTTTCTCATAGCTCTTTTCCATGGCAGAGACTCTTCTCTTAAAAAGTACCGTGCAGAAAGATAATGCTGCGAACAGAATGATGAATAAAAGTATCGTCAAGATCACCCACGTCCAGCCTGCGGCTTCCGCTGAGTGGAAATTAGCGTAATTGATGGCGGCAAAAACGACACCGAAAACCACTGCTGCAACAATACTCACAAAAAAGTTTGTTTTCCCATCAGGTGCCAGTCTTCTGTCCCATATCCCATTTTTTATGCAGCTGATACAAAGATACAGTGCAAGGCACATAAATACGATCCATTCTCCCGCCACATACTTCCATTCTCCGATTCCAAAGATCATCTGCTGTACAAACAGCGATGCCAAAAGCATCCAAAATGCCATCCAGCATCCGTTGTGCTCAATCTGTAAAAGCTTCTGTTCCTGTCTTTCATCCAAGTTATTTTTTTTCATTTTCCTCATCCTCCCAAAAAATGTCATCAAGTGTCTTCCCCAGTTCCCTGCAGATTGCTATGCAGAGCTTCAGGGTGGGATTGTAGTCACCGGCCTCAATCATGCCGATGGTCTGCCTTGTGACCCCTACCCGCTTCGCCAGTTCTATCTGGGAAATATCCTTTTCTATTCTTGCAAATTTCATCTTTAAATTTTTCATTCCGCTCCTCCTTTTATTGTCATTTTACTCTTTTACATTGCATATGTCAAGTATATTTTGCATTTAATATATATATATTTCATTTACAACATTGAAGATGCTGAAATGTTGTCCGTAAATGTTGTCCTGTTGTTTTGTCTTAGCTGCTTCTTTGGGCCTATTTCAGGAAAATGCAGTCTCAGACCCAAAATGAGCTTCCATGGTTACTCAAAACGAGCTTCTTAGAAAACATTTGGGCATATAAAAAATTTTTATTGCCGTGGACCCTTCCTTTTTCCAAAAAACGGGTTCTTTATTAAATAAAAATTAACATATGCCCATTACTGCACAAAAGCCAAGAAAACAGGTGAGCGAGTGTGTATTGCTACACTCATTCACCTGTTTTCTTCAATAAATATTCTTTTCAAATTTCCAGCATCCGTTATGCATGATTCCATCGTAGTATATAAGTGATATTCGCTCAAATCGGAATATACTTTCGTTTTGAAATGCTATCCATGCCAGTTCAAAGGTTTCCGGCCATTCCAATGACACATTATCAAGGTATTAAATTGTCATAAATATCTTCCAGTGTATAGTATTTTATCATTTGGCTTTCTGCATTTTGTGTAATCCAATCCGAAAAACCTGCCTTTGAAAACAGTAAAAACGCAACAGTTGTAAAGCTATGATCAATGAGTCCATTCCGAGATTGCAGATCTTCAAATATCCCTTTATCAATCACTTCATTTTTGAATTTGCACTCTCCAAGGACACACTTTTTTGCAGTTCGATCAATTCCTACAACATCAATATCTGTTTGCTCCCGTTTTTTAGGATTTGAACCCCACCATTTCCCGGTCTCAGTGATAAAACATCCAAATTCCTCTTCTGATCCCTTTAGTAATGTATAATATCTGCACATATCCTCGAACACACTTCCCATGTATTCGGGAATATTGGGTTTTACTACTTTATAGTAATACTCTGAACCTTTATCCAGTTCAATCATAGCAAGGGCTTTGGGAACATACCGATACCAAAACCGAAACATTCCGTCTTTAATGGAATATTGAACTTTCTTATTGTTATTTTCATCCGTAATTGCAGTAATCTTTTCCACAATTTCCGTAACAAGAAGATTCTTAATCGCATGTGATACAACAGAAGGATCAACATGGGCTTTATCGGATATTTCATTTACTTTGTTTGCTCCAAAAGCAATTGCTTCTATGATATCATTATAAGTGTTTATATTACGAAATTCCTGGGTTAAAAGATTCGTTGTCTCTTCATACAAATACCCGTTTTTTGAAAAAAATAACTCAATTATATTTTCATCTAATGATTTATGGGGATTGATCAAAGAAAGATACTTTGCAATTCCACCTGTGATTCCATAACATATTGCCTTGTCTTCACAACTGTATTGTGGGACAAATTCTGCAGCCTCGATATAACTGAATGCCTTTAGTCGTATCTGTGATGTTCTTCTGCCAAACAAAGGACTTTTTGAGCTAAGTACCTCATCTTCCATAAAGCTGATAGACGATCCGCAAACGATAAGATACATTTGTCCATTCAGCCACTCATTATCAATATAGTTTTGAAGAAGAGACAAAAAACTGTTATCGGCCTCCGTCAAATATGGTATTTCATCAATTACAACAACAACTCTGTTTTTTTTACATTTTCTGCCAAGAAAGCTAAGGAGTGTTCCCATATCCGTAAATGACATTCCCTCCATTTCCGGCGCAAGTACAGATATTACTTCTTTCCCCCATCGATCTACATTACTTGCGATTCCGGCTTTGGTCGCAGTAAAGTAAACCGCCTGCTTATCCTTAATAAATTGCTTTATCAACGTTGATTTACCGACACGTCTTCTTCCGTAAATTACAGTCATCTGAAATCCCGGTGTATTATAAGCTTTTTGCAATGCCATAAGTTCACTTTTTCGTCCAATAAAATTATTCATGCCTTCATTCCCCAAACCACTATATTGAATTATGTTTCAATGTAATTGCTTTCAATAAAATTCTAACACGCAGTTAATATACTGTCAATTTATTATTACCCTTTGTTAAATGTAAAAAAATTCAAAAAAGGTATTGACTATTTCATGTCGTAATGGTAATATATCATTCGTGGCGTGAGTCAAGCGGAAGTGTCGGAACTGGCAGACGAGCAAGACTAAGGATCTTGTGAGCATTGCGCTCGTGTGGGTTCAAGTCCCATCTTCCGCATTACGTTTTTAAGAAAAAGCCTTGTATTTTCAAGGCTTTTTTCTTTTGCTTTCTTCAATCTTTTTTGCGTTCATTCCTGCGTTCATTTACGGCTTTCTTCAACTCTTCAAGGGCATCCCCAAATCTGGCGGAACGCATGCCGGGATTTCCCTTGATAATACTTCTCTGATAAAAATCCTTGATACGGCCAATCTGAATTCTGTGCTCTTTCTCGAGTAGGAACTTACTGCGAAGCTCCAGAAATTCTTCCTTCACATCATCCATAAACTCGCCGGGATTCTTGACAACACGCTCTCTGATGCGGGCAAATTTTTCTTCCAGACTGTCAATAAGCTCTTCTGTCTTTTCTTCCCGATCCTGCTTTCTGATCTCCCTTTCATCGTTGGCAACCGCAATCAGCACGTCGAGACGTTTCTGAATGCGCTCCATCTCTTCTTTGGCCTTCTCAAGTCCCACAAGCACATTCCGAAGATCCATAGCTGCCTTGAAGGATAAGGTAAAGTCTACAATGATACAGACGGAAAGCACAGCGGTCAATCCGCTTATCACAGCACCCGGTATCGCAAACACTGCCTTTTCCACCGCAGGATGTACAAACTCTGTCATCAGGATCGTCAAAAAGCCCCAGGCGATGGTTGAAGATAAACAAATATGTCCCTTATAGTTAAATTTCTGATTGGAATAATCCCAATATCTTACCTTAAACAGCGCTTCCATGGTCATTCCGGTCACAAGTTCAAGGGCGGTGGCACCCACACACCCTGCCAGATAAGTCAGGATAATATTATCCTGAAAAGGCATGGATACCACAAGCATCATGATCGCACCGCTTCCGTAAATAGGAAGGAAAGGGCCTCTCATAAACCCCCTGTTTACAAAATGTCTGCTCTTTATGGATACAAAGGTGGATTCGAAGACCCAGCCAAAGAAACAGTAAAAATAGAAAAAGAACAGCCATTGAATGATCGTGTAATGGTACATCGGTTTTTCCTCTCAAATATTGGTATCAGATGATTTTATAGGAATCAAGTAAAGCTGATTACAGGTTCTTTGGGAGCTTTTGTCTGTTCAACGTTGATTGCTTTCAGAACAGGTCCCTCCCCTTCATAATCGGCAAAATATTCTTTGGCAACCTTTGCCGTAACCTTGACCCATTGTTTCTCCGTCAGGGTATCAGCCTTGTCATACTCACAGGCAAAGCCCAGGAAAGCCATATCCTCCGCACAGCATGTCATGGCCATTCTTCCGGGAATAAAAAAGCCTTTCGGAAATTCCTTCGGCTTTAATACCATGGCCGTAAACTGAATGGTTTTTCCGATATATCTGTCCAGATTATCAAGGGAATCCAGATACCAGATACCGTAACCCTGATTATCCAGTTCAATAATGGGATCATTCAGATTGTAGGGAAGATCGTCCTCAAAAATCTGATTGACTTCTCCCTGGGAATCTTCAAAAATGATATCTGCCTGCTGGTTGATTGCTTTCACGTTTCTCTTATAAACGCTTAAATCCTCTACCCCATCACAACGGTTAAAAATGATCATCTCCGATTTGCGGATCATTTCTGCAAGCAACGATTTCATATTGGTAAAATACATGGGAAAAGTAGAAGCATCAACTGTAGTAATCTGCTGTTCCACGGTCCAATGCCACGGCAGTTTCATATTCTTAAAATTCCACATGCCATTATACTCGATGATAATACGTTCCGGCCTGTATTTCTTTTCCAATTCAATCAAATGAGAAGTATTGAAATCCTCCTCCTCATCGATCACCACCATATCCGTTCTGCTTCTTGCTAGAAGCTTCTCATCATATTCCACTTCTCCTTCTTCACATACAATCAGAAGTGTTCTGCCTTTAATCTGAAAATAAGGCTGTGCCAGAGTGTAACAAATAAACTCTGTCTTGCCGCTCTCCAAAAAACCATTGATCACATATACAGGTTTCATACTGTTCCTTCTTTCCTCTCCTGCTTTTTGCAGGCCAGTTATTATTTTTCAAACAGTGCTTTCAGTGCCTCTTCGTTTAATTTGGAACCGATCACACAGAACTTACCGGTTACATCAGGTTTTCCGTCACGGACATTACTCTCTTCCGGCACATAGTCGAAATAAATCCAGCCACCGTTTTCAGAGGGTACCATTCCTTTGGCACGAAGTACGATACCGTAAGTCTCTTCTTTGGAAAGAGCCTCCAAAATCTTTTCGATTTCTTCTTTATTATACGCTGCAGGTGTTTCCATACCCCAACTGGTAAATACTTCATCTGCATGGTGGTGGTGATGATGCTCGTGGTCATGACAGCCGCAAGTACAGTCCTCGCCGTGCTCATGATGATGTTCATGTTCCTCCTCATCGTGATCGTGATGATGATGCTCATGCTCCTCCTCATCGTGATCGTGATGATGATGATGCTCATGCTCCTCCTCATCGTGATCGTGGTGATGATGGTGCTCATGCTCCTCCTCATCGTGATCGTGGTGATGATGATGCTCATGCTCTTCTTCGTCATGGTGAGCCATAATTTCTGCCATCAGTTCAGCTTCCAGATCTTTCGCTCCCTCAATAGTATCAAGAATATCTTTGCCATCCAGCTCGTCCCAGGGTGTTGTGATGATGGTAGCCCTGTCGTTATGCTCTCTGATCAGGCTGATACAGGTATTCAGCTTGTCCTCCGAGATATTGCCGGTACGACTCAAAATAATGGTTCCCGCATGCTCAATCTGGTTGATGAAGAACTCACCAAAGTTCTTAATATACATCTTGCACTTGGAGGCATCCACAACTGCCACCGCACTGTTTAATACAACGTCCTTCTACCGCTTTCATGACATCGGAAAGCTTGCCGACTCCCGAAGGCTCGATCAGGATTCGGTCGGGTGTGTATGTTTTCATTACTTCCTTCAGAGATGAACCAAAGTCACCTACAAGGGAGCAGCAGATACATCCGGAATTCATTTCCTTGATTTCAATTCCGGCCTCTTTCAAAAAGCCGCCGTCAATCCCGATCTCTCCGAATTCATTCTCGATCAGGACCGTCTTTGTATCAGCAAGAGCCTCCTTTAAAAGCTTCTTAATTAATGTAGTCTTTCCTGCACCCAGAAATCCGGATACAATATCAATCTTTGTCATTTCTATTCCTTCTTTCCTTTTTCTCAGCAATTATAATACATAATGATTATAATTACTCCTTTTCCCAAAGTCAAACAATTCTCCCCACGCATTGATTCTTTAATAATTTTTTAATAGAAGTTTTATCATTTGACCCGTTTTGTTTATTGCTATTCTCTTTTCAAACCTATATAATTTTAAAATTAAAATATTTGCTGCCACGGATAGCAGCATAGAGAAAGAGGATCATCATCATGCAGACAAATGAAGAAAACAAGCCATCCGCTATGGAAAAACTGGCCACCTTTATTGTGGATAAGCGGAACCTGTTCTTTCTGTTATATATTTTTGCAATTATTTTCTGCTGTTTTTCCACAGGATGGGTAGAGGTTGAGAATGACATCACCACTTACCTGCCGGACACTACGGAAACCAGGCAGGGTCTCACCATCATGGATAATGAGTTTGTTACATACGGTACAGCCAAAGTTATGATTTCCAATATATCCTATGAGCGGGCAGAAGCTTTAGTGGATGATATGCTGGAAATTGATGGCGTATCCGAAATTGCTTTTGATCATACCAGTGATCATTATAAGGATTCTGCCGCTCTTCTTGACATTACCTTTGATGGGACTTCCACTGATGAGATCAGTGTAAATGCCATGAACAGGATCAATGAAATTCTGACCGGTTATGACAGTTATGTCGACACAGAAGTCGGGGAAGACGAAGCAGCCTCCCTGCAGAGTGAAATGCAGGTCATTGTCGTCATTGCCGCCATCATTATTGTGGTTGTCCTTACGCTTACCTCGAGATCTTATGCCGAAGTTCCTGTCCTCATTGCTACTTTTGGCGTTGCTGCCATTCTGAATATGGGTACTAACTTCCTCTGCGGTAAGATCTCCTTTATTTCCAATTCCGTCACTGTGGTGCTGCAGTTGGCACTGGCCATTGACTATGCAATTATTTTGTGCCATCGTTTCAGCGATGAGCATGAGACCAAGCCTGCAAGAGAAGCCTGCATTGCCGCCCTGAGCAAGGCAATCCCTGAAATCTCATCCTCCTCGCTGACCACGATTTCCGGTCTTGCCGCTCTGGCATTCATGCAGTTCCAGATCGGTCTTGACCTTGCGATCGTACTGATAAAAGCAATCTTATTAAGCCTTTTATCGGTTTTCACTCTGATGCCCGGTCTCCTTATGCTGTTCAGCAACCTGATTGACAGAACAAAACATAAAAATCTGATTCCTTCGATCAGTGCCATCGGCAAATTTGACATCAAAACACGTTACATCGTACCACCTGTTTTTGTGGCGGTCATTGTATTTGCTTTTATTTTTTCAAGCAAATGCCCATATTGCTACAGCTTTACGGATCTAACCACTGCAAAACAGAGTGAAAGCCAGATCGCCTATCAGAAAATAAAAAATACCTTTGGTACCGACAATATGGTGGCCGTTATCATTCCTTCCGGCGATTACACATCAGAATCTGCTCTCCTGAAAAATCTGGAATCTCATCCGGAAGTAAAATCCACCATGGGACTCGCCGGTGTGGAGGCCATGGACGGATATTATCTTACCGATGCGCTGAATCCGAGGGAATTTTCTGAACTGGCAGGCATAGAATATGAGATATCCAATCTTCTTTATACTGCCTATGCGGTAAATGATGACCAGTATGGACAGATTGTAAACGGCATCGACCAGTATGAAGTGCCTTTATTTGATATGTTTTTCTTTTTGAAGGATGAAATGGAAAAAGGCAATATCACTCTGGAGGGTGATATCCAGGATGATCTGGATGATCTGTTCGAGCAACTTGAAAAGGCAAAACTGCAGTTGAAGACAGATGATTACTCCCGCCTTGTCGTATACTTAAATCTCCCGGAAGAAAGTGAGGAAACCTTTGATTTTCTGAAAGTAATCCATCAGGAAGCAGCTAAATATTATGATGATTCCTCCGTTTATGTGGTAGGTAATTCCACCAGTGATTATGATCTTTCCTCCTCCTTCAGCCGGGATAATCTGATTATCAGTATTCTGTCTGCACTGTTTGTTATTATTATCCTGTTATTTACCTTCAATTCTGCGGGATTGCCGGTACTGCTGATTCTGGTCATTCAGGGAAGTATCTGGATCAACTTCTCCTTCCCTTATCTCCAGGATTCACCGCTTTATTTCCTAAGCTACCTGATTGTCAATTCCATACAGATGGGTGCCAATATCGATTATGCTATCGTTATTTCCAGCCACTATAAAGATTTAAAGCAGAAAATGCATCCGAAGGAAGCTATTATCAAAACGCTGAATGAAGCTTTTCCTACCATTTTTACATCAGGATCCATCCTGGCAGCTGCCGGTGCCCTGATAGCAGTGCTGACTACCAACCCAATCATCGCTGCTATCGGAGACTGCCTGAGTCGTGGTACTCTCATTTCCATCATTCTTGTTATGGGGGTTCTTCCCCAGATTCTGATATTGGGTGATACGATTATTGAAAAAACCAGCTTTGAACTGAACCGCATCAATCTGGCCCCGCAATCCTATGCCGGAACCATTCGCGTACAAGGTCGGATCAGAGGCCAGGTGAACGGTACAATAGAAGGTAATTTTAACGGAATCATCAAAGGAAGTATGGAAGCTACCATTATTTCGGGTCAGGCGGATGTCTTAGGCGAAGCGGAATCGCCCGGAGAAAAAGAATTACAAACAATTGACAAAAATACTCGGGAAGGAAGTGAGGCAGATGAATAAGAATAAAAAACACATCACAGCATGGTTTACGGCAGCACTTCTGTGTCTGTCACTGCCTCTGTCACAGCTCCCTGTAAGCGCCAGCGAAAAGCCGGAAGATAACCTTGAAAATGCTATCCGTATTTCCTCTGTCAAAGAGCTGGAAGCGCTGTCCGAAAACTGTATACTGGACTCCTGGTCACAGGATAAAATTGTGATACTGGAAAAAGATCTTGATCTGAGCGATAGCGATTTTACACCCATTCCCTCTTTTGGCGGAATTTTTCTGGGACAGGGGCATACCATCAGCGGGCTTAACCTGAAAGGAGGAAGTGATTATACCGGTCTTTTCCGCTATATTCAGGAAAGCGGTGAGGTTCATGAGCTGTCCCTGTCCGGTGATGCTTCGGCGGACAGCACACACCTTGGTCTTGCCCTTCTTGCCGGATGCAACAAAGGTCTCATTCAGGGCTGCCATGTCAACGGCACCGTGACAGGCGGTGATTATGTGGGAATGCTTGTCGGAGAAAACAGTGTAAACGGTGTGATAGACGATTGTCTTTCAGCGGGTACTCTTTACGGCAATCACCTGGCAGGCGGAATCGCCGGTATAAATAAAGGAAGTATTCGGAATTGTAACAACAAATCTAATATCAATACCACTGTTTCCGAAAATGATATCAATATTTCCACATTGACAGTCAAGGACCTCTTCTCAACAGAAAACGTTGCCTCCATCACAGATATCGGCGGCATTGCAGGAAATAACTCCGGTATAATACGCGCCTGTGTCAACAACGGTCCTGTCGGTTATCAGCATGTAGGCTACAATATTGGCGGCATTGCAGGAAGTCAGTCCGGTTACATTGAAGGATGTGTCAACTACGGTGTATTGAACGGTCGAAAAGATGTGGGTGGCATTGCCGGTCAGATGGAACCCAGCAGTGAAATTGAATATCTGGAAGATACATTGGATAAACTCGATCCCGAACTGGATAAGCTTCATGACCTTGTCAATAAAATGTGTGATGATGCCAGTGGCTCCTCCACGCAAATGACCGACCAGACAGGCCGTCTTCTCTCCTCAGTAAAAAATGCTCAGAATGCGGTGGATAATATTGCAGATCAGGCCAGCTATGATATGGACGATTTTTCCGGCAGACTGACAGATCTTTCCACTCTTTCAACACCGGAACCGATTTCTTTGGACTTTTTGGATAATCTGTCCACTCCTTCGGTGAGCCCTACGCCTTCGGAAAGCGCCTCCGAAACGCCAACAGAATCGCCTACTCCTACAGACGCTTCGGAAGAAACGCCCTCCGCCACGCCCACATCGGAGCCGGAAGGAACGCCTACAGAAACACCCAGCCCCACTGCGTCGGATTCCCCGACACCGTCGGGAAGTCCTTCTCTTTCTGATATACTGGCATCTGCCGTTCCAACACTTGATCCTGATTATGACTATACCTATGACTTTGACAAAGAGGCAGCAGAGGATGAACTGAACAAGATTCAGAACAACGTTTATAATGATGCGTCCGATATCATGGATAGCACACGAAACACTCTGTCGAAGGAAGCTTCTCTGATCAGTGACAGAATCAGCGCTTACCGCACTTCCTTAAGCAGCAGTTTTTCTGCCATTATCTCCGATACTGAGCTATTAAACAGTATGCTGGATGATAACAATCAGCTTCTGCTGGATGACTTTAAAGCAATTTCGGATCAGCTTGATGTGATTGCCGATATCATCACTGATTCAGAACCTGATAATTCGGATTCCGAAGATATTTACACCGATATCTCCGATGAGGATACCGAAGCTGATATCACCGGAAAAGCAATGAACTGTATCAATAAAGGAAAAATATACGGAGACCTGAATGTAGGTGGCATTACAGGTTCCATGTCCAGAGAAAATAATTTAGACCCTGAAGATGACTTAAGCTTTGATAGAAATAATTCCACACTCAACATTCGCTACAAAGAGCGTATTGTCATTCGTAAAAGCCAGAATTACGGCGTTATCGAGGGAAAAAAAGACTGTGTCGGAGGCATTGCAGGCAACATGACCCTCGGCAGTATCATTGATTGCATCGGAAATGGTGATGTGGCCGGTGAAGGTGATATGATCGGTGGCATTGCAGGCTTTTCCAGGGGAAATATCCGTAGCAGCGCTGCTAAATGTGCTTTATCGGGTGAAAATCAGATTGGCGGTATTGCAGGATCCGGAGAAGCCATATCCGACTGCTACAGCATGGTTGAAATCAAAGAAGGCACAAATTACCTTGGGTCTATCGCAGGAAAAGCAGAGCTTTCCGAGGAGATCACTCACAATTATTTTGTGGAAGGATGCCCTGCCGGCATTGACGGAATCAGCTATGACGGCGTTGCCCAGCCGATTTCTTATCAGGATTTTATGAATCTTGACAATCTGCCCAGTGTATATCGAAATATTTATCTCACTTTCATGGCAGATGACAGAATTGTTTCCACAGTCACTCTTTCCTATGGAGAAAACTTCGATGTTAACAAGCTGCCTTCTGTTCCCGAAAAGGAAGGCTACTGCGGCAGATGGGAAGATTTCGACTCCTCCTCTCTGACCTTTGACCAGACCATCAATGCGGTTTACAGCGAATATATCAGCACCCTGGAAAGTGAGGAAACAGACGGGAATTTCCCTGTCGCTCTTGTTGAGGGAACCTTTGAAACAGGGGATTATTTCACTCTGAAGGAAATGGATGCCTACCCGGAAGATGCAAAGACAAAGGCCGTCTGCCGGAAGATTTCCATTTCCGGCGGCTCAGGTCCGTACACGGTCAGATATCTGATTCCGGGCGATATGGAAAATCCGCAAATAGAACTCTTCAAAAACAATTCCTGGGTACCGATTTCCGGCGATGTGGATGGCAGCTACTATGTATTTCCTGCAGATCAATCCGAATTTATTTTCTGTCTTGTTGACAGACCAGAATCACCTGCAGTGAAGATCGCTATTGCTGCTGCAGCTGTTCTTCTGATTATTCTATTCTTTGTTGTAATCAGGCTTCGTAAAAAGAGGATGTCCTGATCTTTCGATCAGGACATCCTCTTTTATTTGCACTTTCAATTTTCTTCTGACGATTAATTTTCCATCTCTTTTATCATGGGCTCAATCTGGGACAACATGTGATCCATGCTTTCAAACATAGCGCTCTTGGTCGTACCAAGATCACCGGCTTTTTCAATATGCTCCAGAACATTCCGATATTCAGATTCCATCTGGTCAAAGGATTTTGAAACCTCAGAAAGCTCCTTTCCCGCTTCCTCCGCAGCCTGAGCAATCTGCTGCTGTACAGCATCCGCTCCTCCTGCAGCATCAGTAATTCTGTCAAAGGTTTCATAAGTGGCATCCACATTCTGAAGACTCTCCTGCAAAGCCTCCTGCGATGCCGCAATGCCTGTATTCAGCTTTTCTGTTCCGGTTTCCACATCCTTGATACTGATATCCACTGTACTGACAAGTCCTTTAATCTCATCTGCCAGCTTTTTCACCTCTTCCGCAACAACGGCAAAGCCCTTTCCCTGCTCTCCTGCCCTTGCCGCTTCAATGGAAGCATTCAGAGCCAGCATATTGGTCTGATTGGCAATCGAAATAATCTGATTCATACAGTCCTCGATCTTCTTTACGGAAACCTGAAAATCGGTAAAAATACTCTGCATTTCCTGAAACCGATCCTGTACTTCTTCCGAGCTTGATTTCAGTCCCTGCACTTTTTTCTGGGCATCCTCCACCGTAGAGACGATCTCTTTTTTCACGTTATCAAACTTACCTGATTCCAGTCCTACCGTTTCGAAAATACTGTTGAAGGAATTCAGTTTTTCTTTTAAAACATTATTATCCTCCAGCACCTTATCAAAGGAAAGCTGTACCTCCCTGAGTTCCTGCAGGGAATCAACCTCTTTGTCTACCAGCTGTTTCTGATAATTTCTAAGGCTTTTCGTCACATGCACGACAGGGTAATAATCCTTTTTTTCCAAAGCCTGATCTACATTTTCTGTACTTGACGTTTTTTTCTTCAATAAAAACATAACCTTCTCCTTCATCTCTCACTATTCAAAAACCACACAAGTCATGGACTGATTTACAAACTGGTTATTATAGTGCTCTCCATAGCCGATCAGTCCGCAATGGCTGCCAAGAGCGCTCATGGATTTGAGATATTCCTGCATATTGTGGTTCTGACTGAAGAGAAGATAGCGGAACAGACAGTTAACTGAATATACCCCGGAGATATGCTGAAAATCATTTTTGATATTCTTTATGGTTTCCTCCGCGATCTGTCTGTAATCCTTCAGTTCCAGCAGCGTCAGCACATCAGAATCATTTACCTGACGGAAGCAGGCAAGTCCGTTTCCCATCACCTCTTTAATGGAGATGATACATACGTCATCCCCGCTGATCTTACCAAAGGGATTTTGAAAGGTCTGCGTCGAAATATCTTTTTCTTTGATATGTAAAATATCCTCATAAACCTGTTTGGCGGGCTTTCCGTTTAATTCTCCGATATAATATTTGCTCTTGTCTGTCCCCGAAGCAATGAAACGATAGTCGGATAAAGGTCTGTACATATTTTCCTTGTACACCTTAACTTTTCCGTTCAGATTCTTTACCAGTGCGTACGCAACCGCATCTTCATAGA
Organism: uncultured Clostridium sp.; assembly: GCA_945917985.1. GTDB lineage: Bacteria > Bacillota > Clostridia > Lachnospirales > Lachnospiraceae > Suilimivivens. The sequence continues at coordinate 35,035 of CAMEIH010000002.1, forward strand.
CTTTACCGTTTGCGGAAACTTTTCCGGCATCACCGGTTCCTCCCATGAGCTGGATTTTTTTCGGTCCCAGAACACTGTCCATGGTTGTCAGGACACAGGCATCATTCCCCGCACACAAATCAATACACACGGTATCCCTGGCGGATGCTCCTATCTGTTCCACGTCCTGCTGCAAACGCTTAATATACTTTACAGGCATCGAAGAAACCTGCAAAAGCACATTGGCAACTGCCGTAACCCCTTCGGTAAAGGCTGTGATTCCGACACCGGCTTCCACCACGGCTGTGTCATAGCTCATACCGATACATCCGATGCTGGGAACACCCGGATAAAGTGTTTCCAGTTCCTCCACATGTTTTTCAAACTGATCCTTGTTTGACATCAAAATGATCAGCTTCGGATCAGAAAGACCCCTTACGGCTTCTTTCAAATCTCCTTTTTCGCTTTTTCCATAAAACTGTTTCAATTCATACCCCCCTGTCATTATCAACAAATTTAGAGCAAATCAGAACATTATTTTATACATTTTATCCAATCGTCTTTATTATACAGCTTTTTATCTTTATTGACAATTTATTTTATGAAAAACTCCTGTCCCTCTCTCTCAATGACTTCTACCCTTTTGTTATACTCCGGATATTGATCCAGAAATCTGCGTATTATTTCGTATTTACCCCAGAAATGCATGGGAAAAATATGTTTACTCTGCGTATATTCCAGAAATGACAAAATACCTGCAAACGCATCCTTCTCCTGTCTCGGATCAAGAGGAACAAAAGCTGCGTCGATCTCTCTTTTCTTTAATTTCTCAAGTTCCTTGAAATACATCGCCTTCATATTGTTATTATACTGTTTGGATTCTCCCTCCCAGATCCAGAGGTTCAAATCTCCTGCATGGTAAATTTTTTCCCCTTCCACAGTCAGGAAAAAAGCTACTCCTTCATCAGTTGATTTCAGCGTCTCTATCTCAAAGCTTTTTCCATCGGAACACTCTATTTTCTGTATGGTATTCGGCTTCACAAAAAGGATATGGGAAGATAAATCAATTCCCTTCCCTGCGTATTCTTCCAATATCTTCTTTATTCGGATATCGGAAGACAATACAAACCGAACCCCGGGATATCTTCTTATCAATTCAAATATTTTCCTGTTGTAATGATCCTCATGGCGATGACTGACAAAAACAAAAAACTCTTTTCCCGCCTGTATTTCAGGGATTTTCCCCCGATAATAATCAAACAGAAAGCAAATCTGTTCCATTTCCACAAAAAAACCGCTGTGTCCGATATAGGTTATTTCCATAATAGTATTCTCCTGTTGCCGGTATACGAAAAACACCGGATAGGGAATTCACTGTCCAGAACTGCCTCTATCCGGTGCAATTATATTAAATTAGAGATTCATACAGTCTGGTGATATCCTCCACGCTGGTCTCTTTGGGATTGCCGGGTCTGCATGCATCATCATAAGCAGACTGCGCAAGGAAAGGAATGTCCTCTTTCTTAACAATTTCCTTTAAGTCAGCAGGAATTCCAACATCCGCAGACAGCTTCTTAACCGCATCGATGGCTGCCTTTCTGTATTCCTCCTATGACATGGAATCTACACATTCCACACCCATAGCTCTTGCAATCTCACGGTACTTTTCTCCGGTAGCTTCCGCATTATACTCCATGACAGTGGGAAGAATGATTGCATTTGCAATACCATGAGGCGTATCGTATAAAGCACCGAGCGGATGTGCCATGGAATGTACGATTCCGAGTCCCACGTTGGAGAAGCCCATGCCTGCCACATACTGTCCGAGTGCCATATCTTTTCTTCCTTCCGGAGTGTTCTCAACTGCACCTCGCAGGGAACGGGAAATGATCTCAATTGCCTTTAAGTGGAACATATCGGATAACTCCCATGCTCCTGCCGTGATATATCCCTCAATGGCATGTGTCAGTGCATCCATACCTGTTGCTGCCGTCAGCCCTTTTGGCATAGTGGACATCATCTCAGGATCCACGAATGCAACCACCGGAATGTCCTTAGGGTCAACACATACCATTTTACGGTTCTTAGCTGCATCGGTAATGACATAGTTAATGGTTACCTCTGCTGCTGTTCCTGCGGTAGTCGGCACTGCAAAAATTGGAACCGACTTATTCTTTGTAGGTGCTACCCCCTCAAGGCTTACCACATCTTCAAATTCCGGATTGTTGATAATGATACCGATTGCCTTGGCTGTATCCATGGAGGAACCGCCGCCGATTGCAACCAGATAATCTGCACCTGACTTTTTATAAGCCTCTACCCCTGTCTGCACATTCTCAATAGTGGGATTGGGCTTAATATTGGAATACAATTCATAGGCAAGGCCTGCTCCGTCCAAAACATCCAAAACCTTTTTGGTAACCCCGAATTTTACCAGATCAGGATCGGAACATACAAATGCTTTCTGAAATCCTCTTCCCTTCGCCTCTGTCGCGATCTCCTGAATTGCCCCTGCTCCATGATAGGAGGTTTCATTCAATACAAATCTGTTTGCCATACTCTTTTTCTTCTCCTTTCGACTTAAAACTGCGCTATTATCTTTATTATAAGGAAAAAAGCGGGAATTGACAACACAATTCCCGTTCTGAAGCATTCTGAAGCACTCATTTTTTGAACTTTAAATCTTTCTTATGACTACCTGTTTCTTTAACTTATCTACCAGTTCCCGCGTGGGTGGCTTTGTTCCTTCAGTAGTCACTGCCCCCGCTGATGATGCCATACAAAGACGTACCGTCTCTTCTTCGGAAAGCTTCTGCTCCCATGAAAAGGCAAGGGCTGCCACCATGGCATCTCCCGCTCCTACTGTGGAGTGTGATTTTACAGGCAAAGCCGGGCATCTTGCCTCATAGCTGTCAAGTAAAAACACAGCGCCGTCCTTTCCCATAGAAACGGCCACTGTTTTCACACCTTCTCTTTTCATACTCCTTGCTGTATCCAAAAGAGCTTTCTCCGAACTTTCCCGGCAAAGTCCTGCATATTTTTCCAGCTCTGCCTGATTGGGCTTTATCATATCCGGGCTTTGACATAAACCATTCTTTAGCAGTTCTCCGTCGGCATCCAAAAGTACCTCGGCTCCCTTTTCATGTAAAAGAGAGATCAGATGGGCATAGATCATCGGATCTACACCTTTCGGAGCACTGCCGGAAAGGACAAAAAGAGTCCCTTCTTTTGCATACCCAAGGATCTTCCTGATCAGCCTGTCCATCTGTTTTTCGTCAATGACAGGTCCCTGTTCGTTCAATTCCGTCACATTTCCGTTTTCTTCCACAATCTTGGTATTGGTTCTGGTTTCACCGTTCACCCATACAAATTCATGGCAAATTCCTTTTTCATCCAGAATCATCTCTATGTTTTTTCCTGTATTTCCGCCAAGGAAACCCGTCGCAATACTCTCACCGCCAAGTGCTTTGATGGTTTTTGATACATTAATGCCTTTCCCACCGGCATCATATTCCACTTTTTTTATCCTGTTCAGGCCACCGGAAAGGAGCCTGTCAATCTCAACGGTTTTATCCATAGCTGGGCTCATTGTCACTGTTATGATCATAGTACTTTGCCTCAATCCTCTTCTATATGTTCCCTGCCCATGGAAATGATCGTCCGCACATGATCATCTGCCAGAGAATAAAAGATTGATTTCCCCTCTCTTCTGCTTTTCACCAGCTTGTTCTGCTTCAGAATTTTGAGCTGATGAGAAATTGCAGACTGGGTCATATTTAATGCCTGTGCCAGGTCGCACACACACACTTCGGCTTCAAACAGAACAAACAAAATCCGAATGCGGGTTGAGTCTCCAAACACCTTGAAAAGCTCTGCCAGATCATAAAGTTCTGTCTCTTCCGGCATGGTCTCATCTACAATCTTAAGCAATTCCTCATGGACCTCTATGGTGTCACAACATTCTATTTCTGCCATGTTATCCCCTCCATTTTACAACTTTTTGACAAACAGAGCCCTGATTGCATTCAGTACCGCAATCACCATAACCCCTACATCTGCAAAGATAGCGAGCCACATATTGGCAATTCCCAGTGCACCGAGGACAAGACAAATGATCTTGATTCCGATCGCAAAATAAATATTTTCATAGACGATTCTCACACATTTCCTTGAAATTTTGATTGCCTTTGCAATTTTCAAGGGATCATCATCCATCAGTACCACATCTGCCGCTTCAATGGCCGCATCGGAACCAAGCGCTCCCATGGCAATGCCGATATCCGCTCTCGAGAGAACAGGTGCATCGTTGATGCCATCACCAACAAAGGCAAGCCTTTCCTTATCACTTTTTTGGCTCAGCAGTTCTTCCACTTTATTGACCTTATCTGCCGGTAAAAGTTCACTGTAAACCTCATGGATTCCCAGCTCTTCTGCCACCTGATCCGCCACTTTTTTGGCATCTCCGGTGAGCATAACCGTTTTCTTGACTCCCGCCTTTTTCAGCTCACTGATGGCTTCCTTTGCATGAGGCTTTAACAGATCGGATATCAGAATACAACCGACATAGCTGCCGTCCACTGCCATGTGGACTACCGTACCTGCCTGGTCACATTCCTTCCATCCAAGGCCAAGTTCTTCCATCAGCTTATGATTACCGGCGGCTACCGGTACTCCGTCCACCCTGGCAATCACACCTTTTCCGCTGATTTCCTCCACATCTGTCACTCTGGTCCTGTCGATTTCTTTCCCATATGCATTCTTAAGACTTTTGCTGATGGGATGGGAGGAAAAGCTTTCCGCATAAGCAGCATACTCAATAAGTTTATCTTCCGGCATCTGATTATGATAGACACCGCTGACCTCAAAAACGCCCTGAGTCATAGTGCCGGTTTTATCAAATACCACATATTTCGTCTGGGAAAGGGTTTCCAGATAATTAGAGCCCTTTACCAGCACACCCTCTCTGCTGGCTCCGCCGATTCCTGCAAAAAAACTTAGAGGAATACTGATCACAAGCGCACAGGGACAGCTGATGACCAGAAAGGTAAGTGCCCTGTATATCCACTCTCCCCACTGTGGAGTGATGCCCATAAAAATTCTCACAACCGGCGGCAGTATGGCAAGGGCTGCTGCTCCGTAACACACGGCCGGTGTATAAACTCTTGCAAACCTTGAAATAAAATTCTCCGATCTTGATTTTCTGGAGCTGGAATTCTCCACAAGCTCCAGAATTTTGGATACCGTGGACTCTCCGAATTCCCTTGTGGTCCTGATCTTCAAAACGCCTGTCATGTTGATGCAGCCGCTGATCACCTCGTCCCCTTCTTTTGCTTCTCGGGGAAGGCTTTCGCCTGTCAACGCACTGGTATTCAGGGTGGTGTTTCCCTCTATGATGGTGCCGTCGATGGGAATTTTCTCGCCGGGCATAACAACGATGACTGAGCCTGTCTCCACCTCATCAGGGTCCACTTTTATAAGCTTTCCGTCCTTCTCCACATTGGCATAATCGGGACGGATATCCATCAGCTCGCTGATATTTTTACGGCTCTTTCCAACCGCATAGCTCTGAAACAGCTCACCGATCTGATAAAACAGCATAACGGCAACGCCTTCTTTGTAATCGCCAAGGATAATGGCGCCCACAGTTGCCACTGCCATCAGGAAATTTTCATCAAATACCTGTCTGTTTAAAATCCCCTTAACAGCCTTTTTCAAAATGTCATATCCGATGATCAGATAGGGAATCATGAATAGGCCAAACGCCAGATATCCTTCTATTGGAAGCTGTGAAAACAAAATCAGCAACACCGCCGCTGCAATGATACGAATCAGGACTTTTTTCTGTTTTTTGTTCATGGCAGCCACCTATAAGAAGATCTCGCAGTCATCCTCGACCTTCTTGCAGTTCTTCAAAACCTCCTGCATAACAGTCTTAGGATCCTGACCTTCATCAAACTCAACAATCATCTTTAATGTCATAAAATTTACGGTTGCATTTTTAACACCCGCCGTATGATTAGCTGCCTCCTCCATCTTATTGGCACAGTTGGCACAGTCTACATCAATCTTATAAGTTTTCTTCATATGGGTAACCTCACTTATTTTCTTTCATATGAACAATTATTCATATGTTTGATTGTATTATAACATACTGTAACCGTCTGTCAATAGAAACAGAATATTTTTCAGGTGAAATTTTTCCGGCAGAATGATTGCCTGAACTTATTGAATGTCAGTCACCTTATAATCCTGATCCTCCACTGTCTTTTTCAGAATCTCATTGTCAATTTCCGCATTTAAGGAAAGCACAGCTGTTCCGTCCTTATGACTCACCTTTGCGCTGTCTACCTGCGGAAGTGCTTCCAGACACTTTTTTACTCTGGCCTCGCAGTGTTCACACATCATTCCTTCAATCTTCATTGTCTTTTCCATTTTTATTTCCTCCATTTCTTTCCTGACATGTTGTATTTGTTTCAGATCTTTGCAACGATTTTTCCTCTCTCTTTCACTCTGCCTTTTCAGCGGTCTGTCTTTTCCCGCGTCATACATGGAAAAAAGATTTAAGCGCAGCGCATTTGTCACCACGCAGAAGCTGGACAAGCTCATGGCTGCTGCCGCAAACATAGGATTCAGCTGCCAGTGGAACAAAGGAATCCATACGCCTGCTGCCAGCGGAATCCCGATCACATTATAGAAAAATGCCCAGAACAGATTCTCATGGATATTGCGGAGTGTCGCCCTGCTTAAGCGTATGGCTGCCGGCACATCCGACAGCCTGCTCTTCATCAGAACCACATCCGCCGCATCGATAGCGATATCCGTACCGGCTCCGATGGCAATGCCGATATCGGCACTGGTCAGCGCCGGTGCATCATTGATGCCATCTCCCACCATGGCGACCTTTCCCTGTTCCTCCAAGGTACGAATCACACTTTCCTTGCCGTCCGGCAGGACACCGGCTATGACCTCATCCACTCCAGCCTGCCTGCCCACCGCATTAGCGGTTCTCTCATTGTCACCGGTGAGCATAACGACACGAATGCCCATATTCTGCAGCTCCTCTATTGCTTTCGGACTGTCCTGTCTGATCACATCAGCTACAGCTATCACACCCATCAATTTTCGATTTCTTGCAAAGAAAAGGGGAGTTTTCCCTTCGGCGGCAAGCCTCCTCGCCTTATCTGAAATTTCCTCCGGGATTTGAACCTGTTTACTGATAAACGCATCGCTTCCGCCTGAGAGGATATCACCGTTTAACTCTGCGGTAAGCCCGTTGCCGGGAAGCGCCTGAAAATTCTCCGCTTCCTGTGCATTTATCTTCTTTTCCTCTGCATATTCCATCACCGCTTTTGCGAGAGGATGCTCACTCCTCTTCTCAAGGCAGGCTGCCAGCTGCAAAAGTTCATTCTCCGAAGTCTCCTGCACCGCAATGATATCCGTAACTTTTGGCTCTCCGCTTGTGACGGTCCCCGTCTTATCCAGAGCGACAATATCTATTTTCCCAGCTTCTTCCAGGGAGACAGCCGTTTTAAACAAAATACCGTTTTTCGCTCCCATTCCGTTCCCCACCATGATTGCTACCGGCGTTGCCAGCCCGAGGGCACAGGGGCAGCTGATCACCAGTACGGAAATTCCCCTTGCAAGAGCAAATCCAAATGTCTGCCCGGTTAACAGCCAGACCGCTGTCGTAATCAGAGCGATCAGGATCACGGTCGGAACAAACACGCCGGAAACCTTATCTGCCACCTTGGCAATGGGGGCCTTCGTTGCTGCCGCATCACTGACCATCTGAATAATCTTTGATAAGGCAGTGTCCTCACCAACCCTGACAGCTTCACACTTTAAAAACCCCGACTGGTTCAAGGTAGCCGCGGAAACATTGTCACCGGCCGCCTTATCTGCAGGAATGCTTTCTCCCGTAAGCGCCGCTTCATTCACCGCACTGTTTCCTTCCAGCACAATGCCGTCCACCGGTATGCTTTCACCGGGACGCACCACAAAGATATCTCCTTTGTTTACTTCCTCTATGGAAACCTCCGTTTCCCTCCCATCCTTCAGCAGTACCGCTGTTTTCGGCGAAAGCTTCATGAGACCTTTCAGCGCATCCGTGGTTCTGCCCTTGGAACGCGCTTCCAGCATTTTCCCTACTGTGATCAGTGTCAGGATCATAGCCGCTGACTCAAAATAAAATTCATGCATATAGGCCATGACCGCATCCATATCACCTTTTACCTGGGCATCCGTCATGGCAAACAATGCATAAGTGCTGTAAACAAACGCAGCACTTGCTCCGAGAGCTACCAGCGTATCCATATTGGGTGCCCTGTGCCACAAACTTTTAAAACCGCTCACAAAAAATTTCTGGTTGATGACCATAATGACCACTGTGAGGAGCAGCTGCAACAGTCCCATTGCCACATGATTGTCTGCAAAAAATGACGGCAACGACCAGTTCCACATCATATGTCCCATGGAAAAATACATGAGTACAAGCAGAAATCCCACAGACCACCAGAGACGTCTTTTTAAAAGAGGGGTCTCCTTATCCGCCATCATTTCCTCCTGTTCTCTCTTTCCTGCATTTTTTCTGTTTTCTGTTGCTCCATTCTTTAACGAGGCTCCATATCCGGCATTCTCAACCGCTTTTATGATCTCCTCACTGGATGCCGTTCCCTCCACACCCATGGAATTTGTCAAAAGGCTGACGCTGCAGGAAGTCACACCTTCCACCTTCGATACTGCCTTTTCCACTCTTGTACTGCAAGCGGCGCAGCTCATGCCTGTTACTGTATATTGTTCCACTTTCTTACCTCCGTTCTCAAAGCTGATGACAAATTTTACAGACTTCTACTTCATCAGCTTCTGCAGTGTTGCCACCAGCTCATCCACTGTCTCTTCCTTACCTTCTTTAATATCCCTCGTTACGCAGGTTTTAATGTGGTTTGAAAGCAAAACTTTATTAAAACTGTTAAGAGCGGCATTCACCGCCGCTACCTGCGTCAGAATATCTGTACAGTAAGCGTCCTTCTCCACCATACCTTTAATTCCCCGGATCTGTCCTTCAATACGATTCAGGCGGTGGATCAGGTCCTTATATTCCTTTTCTGAACGCTCTTTTGTCTTATGCAGACAGCATTCCTTTTCTTCGCTCATAGTCGCTCCCACTCTTTCCTTTTTTTGTGTTATATTTATATATGCTTCTGATATTATATACCCCTATGGGGTATATTTGCAACAGAATATTTGGACATTTTTTCTCAAAAAGAAAAGGCATTCACATTCGCGAATGCCTTCTCGTAATATATTTATCATTATTTTCCGGTCAGCGCCACAAGCTCCTTCATGACATCAGCTATCTGAACCATCACCACTGCGTTTTCTTCTTCCGCATGCATGGTCTCACTGGCATGGGCTGACACTTCCTCTGATATAGCGGAAATATTCTGAACGGAGTCCACAATCGTCTGATTAGCCTCTTTGAGCTGGGCAACATTTTTTACCAGACTCTCCATGTTATCGCGTATCTCAAAAGTACTTGTCTGAATCGTTCCAAAGCTTTCCGAGGCATTGGCTGCCCCCTGCTTTTCTTCATTGATATCGGAAACCATTTCGGAAACAACAGTTACCACTTCCTGAATTGCCGAGGAGACGTTACTGATCAGGCCTGCAATGTTCGCTGTGGCTTCTTTGGTACGAGTAGCCATTCCCGAAATTTCCGTAGCTACTACGGAAAATCCTCTTCCTGCCTCCCCTGCTCTTGCCGCTTCAATGCTTGCATTTAATGCAAGCAGGCTTGTCTGGGAGGTAATACCTCCGATCAGTTCCACAATACTGTTCATTTCTTCCATATAAGCTTTCAGTGCTTCCAGCTTTTCTGTAACGACAGTCCCGTTGACAACAGAGTTTTCTACCTCTTTTACCAAAAGCTCCACATCACGATTTCCTGATTCCAGCGCTTTCAGCGTTTTTTGCATGCTTTCATCAATCTGCTCTGCCACGCTGCTGACATCCTCCACTTTGTTCTGGATAGCCTCCGTCTGCAAGCTCTGATTCTGCACATGTTCCGCCGTATCTGTTGCACCGATGGATACTTCCTCCATGGCATGTCTGGTGGCTTCGGAAGCGGCGCTCAGTTTATCCATCTTTTCATGAATATTGGCGATTCCGACTGCCAGTTTATCCGACAGCTCCGAATTTGTCCTGAGCAGACACTCTGTCTCTTCCCGGGCTTTTGAAACCTGATCAAGTTTCTGCACGGAGTTATCCTTCAGCGTTTTTGTGGTAATAATAGAGTAAATTCCAACCATTATCATAACAACCACCTGAATAATTGCCGAATCCATTCCCGCATAACCGAACTTTCCGGTGGATGCACCAAGTACCGATACCAGAATACTTTCCACAATTGTTCCTGCATTGATCATGATCAGATATCTGATATCATTATAGACGGAAACCACAAAAATCATGGGAATCACAAAGATAAACACCATGTTGTTGGTGGCCGTAAATAAACATATCGTATAAAAAACAGCAAACCCTATGGCTGTCAAATGCCTGATCAAAAAAGTCTCCCTGTCCCGTTTCCAGAAAAAAAATTCTGCTGCCACCGGTGCCATTCCGATGACTGCAAGAATCACAAAATAGGAAAGCGGTGACAACCCTCCTGTGACCTGAAGAAGAATAAAAGTCAGCATTACCAGGATTGAAATAAAATGTGTCACCATAGCCGTTTTGTTATTTCTTTGAAGTTCTGTCATGTTCTTTTATGTACCCCTTTCACTTTTCCTTACGGACATTGCAATGGCTGCAATCACCACAGCAGTGCCTGCCTGATTTTTTATTTCGAATCATTCTTCTGATCACAAGCCCCATACTCAGAAGAACAATTGCACCGACAATGATTGTACTCATGTTCAAAACACCTCTGTTATTAATAGTACTCACAGTCAAAATAGATTGTCAAGAACCCGGTCAAAATTCTTTGCTCTTTGTCCGCTTTTATGCTATACTTTTCTCAGTTGAATGTGCCAACTGTCAGGCACATCGGAATGGGTGTAAAAATGAACGTAAATGAATCGGCGGAAAACTATCTGGAAACTATATTGATATTAAGCAAAAAAAAGCCTGTTGTCCGTTCCGTGGACATCGCAGAAGAGCTTGGCTTCAAAAAGTCAAGCGTCAGCGTTGCCATGAAAAATCTTCGTGAGAAAAACCATATCACGGTAACGAAGGAAGGCTTTATCTATCTCACAGAATCGGGAAAAGCAATTGCTGATATGATCTATGAGCGCCATGAGTTGTTAAGTGACTGGCTGGTAAAGCTTGGTGTTGATCCTAAAATCGCAACGGAAGACGCTTGCCGGATTGAACATGTAATCAGCAAAGAAAGCTTTGATGCCATTAAGCGTCACATCAAATAAAGTCAGGCACCGATACGCTTTTCCAATCGTCTTTCTGAACACAAAAGAGGGAAAACAGCTTCCATGAGAATTGCACCGTTTTCCCTCTTTCTTTTTATTCTATCGCTTTCTTCTCTACATATTCCTTCATGAATGTTCCGAGAGGACTTGGCCTGCCAAAATAGAAGCCCTGAATATAGTCAGGATTGATCTCGCAGATCTTATCAAGTTCATCCTTCGTTTCAATTCCCTCGATACAGAGTTTTAACTTAATACTATGAGTCATTTCCACCATATGACGAAGCAACCCATATTCATAGCTGCTGTTCAATGCCTTCAAAGTAAATGAACGGTCAATTTTAATCGTATCCGGACTTAAGTTGTACAGATAATGGAAATTGGAATAACCTGTTCCGAAATCGTCCAGTGCAAGGGGAATACCGTTATCCTTTAAGCCGTCACAGAAGCTGATAAAATTGGCATCCGATTCCAGGAATCCGCTTTCCGTAAGTTCCATGACTACACTTCCCTTTGGAAGCCCATAAGTCACTGCCGCTTCTTTGATTTCATTCAGCATATCACTTTTCAGTACCTGAATATAGGATACATTGACGGATACTCTGAAATCCGGGATAATTTTCTGAATTCTGCTACAAGCAGCCATAGCCTGGTGAAGTACCCATCTGCCTACCGGAATGATAAGTCCGCTTTCTTCAAGCAGAGGAATAAATTCACCCGGTGAAATCATTCCTGTTTCTTCTGTATGGAAACGAAGTAAGGTTTCAGCACCCATCAGTCTGTTGTTGTTGATATCAACGATCGGCTGATAGTATGTCTCAAAACCGTCAAAGTTATTTTTTACTGCCTGACGCATAAAACGAATCAGTTCTTTCTTGCGAAGGAACTCATTATAATCGCCCTTTACATAGGTATAGCACGTATTCTTTCCCAATTCCTTTGCCTTGCTTAGGGCAAACTCGGAAAGCTTCATCAGATTGTCATAACTCTGTCCCGGAATCTTGGAAAGATCCAATATACCGGCTGATATTGTGTAAAACACCTCATATCCGTTTTCTTCAATAAACAGATCAATTCTTTCTTTTATTCTTTTGTATAGCCTTATGCCATCCTCATATTCACCTTCAAAATCAAGAACAACAAATTCATCGGCAACGATACGGTAAATCATTTGCTCACGGTCTGTCACAGCCTGAATACATTCGGCAGTTCTCCTTAAAACCATGTCACCGTATTCCATTCCTTTATTCTCATTGATTTCTTTAAAATTATCAATACCAATACGGAGCACAAACCCCTTCTGACACTCACCCTGATGATTTAATATTTCATCCTTCAGGCTGACATCGCCGAGAAGTCCGCTGACATTATCGGCCTTCGGCTTCCTTCCGATCTCATTGATACATCCAACCAGAAATTTCGGGGTTCCATCTGCATCCTTAAGCACATTTCCGCGGCAATTGATCCATATCGCCTTACCACACTTGTCCAACCAGCGATAACGGAGATTGTGAAAATTCTTTTCGCCCCGCTTCACCTTTTCAATGTCCTCTGTCAATGTCTCAAGATCCTCTGCATATACAAACTTTGAAAACTGTTCTGTGGCATTGTCATATTTACTGTCAGGGATGCAAAAACGCTCAACCGCATTTTCGGAAATACAGAAAATATCTCTGTCGAAATCAAGAATATAGAGATATCCGTCCACACAGGGATTTAATATTTTTATCATTTCTTCAAATTTTTGTATTGTTTCTCTGCTAAAAGGCGATTCCATATTTCCACCCCTCTCAAAAGAATTTAGCATTCTATATTTTTCGCTCAATTTCTACTTATATGTAGTAATTTTAGCACAATTCCATAAAATTTACAAGATTATCCAAAAATCAGCAGCTCAAAATTGCTTACATTTTTCGATGTTTTTTTACATTTCAAAAATACACACAAAAAAGTATATCATATAAAAATTTCAGAAAATAGAATCTTTTTAGCAAAAAATAGTAAAAAAATTGCAAACTTCATGAGTTATGGTATAATGGGCATTAGTGAATACGACGAATGGCGTGAGTTGTGCTCACGATATAAGGAAGGTTTCTATGAAAAAAAATAAAAAGCAGATTGCTGCTCTTATATGTGTTATTTTACTTGTCTTATTATATATTGCAACACTTATCGTTGCCCTGCTTGATTTCCCAGGATCCGACAGAATGTTTGCTGCCTGTCTGATGGCTACCGTAGGTCTTCCCATTCTTCTTTGGATTTATATCTGGGTCTATGGAAAATTTACCGGGAAACATACCATTACCGATCCTCTGGATATCATGCCATCCTCCGACTCTGCAGAAAAGCCGGAAGAAAATGATCAGGAATAGTCAGAGCATGGAAAGCAGCTCTGCCGCAGCTCTCGATACTCTGGTCTTTTTCTCCGTGACCACGCAGATATGTCTTTTGGGTATGATCTTATTAAATCTGAGTTCAAACAGTCTTCCCGATTCCAGTTCTTCTTTTGCAAATTCCTTCATGACGCTTCCGATTCCGAGATTTCTCTTGGTAAACTGAACGATCATGTCACTGGTTGCAAGTTCAAACTCCGGATGCATCTCCACCCCGTTCTTTTTCAGAAATTCATCCATGTATGATCTTGTGCTCGTATTTTGCTCAAGAGAGATGATCGGAAGTTTTTCAAGTTCCTGAAAATCCAGCATTCTGTTTTTATACTGAATAAATTTTCGTCCTGCCACAAAGCAGTCTTCAATCTCTTTTACTTCCAGAACCGATAACTCTTTACTCTCCGCAAAAGGAGTGCTTACCACTCCGAAATCAATCTTGCCCTCTTTGAGAAACTGAAGCGTTTCCGGTGTGGGAGCGTTGGTTACGGTCACCTTGATATGAGGATATTTTTCATGATATTTTTCCAGATATGGCAAAAGATAAAACTGAAGCGTCATGTCACTTGCACCGATGCGCAGCTCACCGCTCTCCAGATTCATCATTTCCTTCAGTTTCTTTTCCCCCAGTTCTATTTCCTCATATCCTCTTTTTACGTAAAAATACAGACTTTCTCCTTCCGGAGTCAGTCTGATGCCTCTGGATGCCCTGACAAAAAGCTTGGTGCCAAGGGCATCTTCCAACTGCTTTAAAGCCTGGCTCACGGCAGGCTGGGATATGGAGAGCTCCGCAGAGGCGTGCGTGAGACTGCCAAGCTTTCCCACATAATAAAAAACTTTATAATACTCAAGATTACTGATCATGATCTTCCTGCTTTTCCAAAATAGTCCTTGCGGCTGCTTATATTGTAGTATAAAATAAACGGTATGAAAACATTAAATTATAAACATACCATCTATGCCTGCTTTACAGGCTATGTTGTACAAGCCATTATCAACAACTTTATCCCCCTTTTATTTTTGACTTTTCAATCTTCCTATGGAATTCCATTGTCAAAGATCACTTTTCTTGTGACCTTTAATTTCGGTCTGCAGCTGGTGATTGATTTTCTCTCTGCAGGTTTTATTGACAAAATAGGATATCGGGTCAGTATCATTCTGGCTCATGTGTTTGCAGCAGCCGGTCTGATCGGGCTGACTGTTTTGCCGGAATTAT
Source organism: uncultured Clostridium sp. (assembly GCA_945917985.1). GTDB lineage: Bacteria > Bacillota > Clostridia > Lachnospirales > Lachnospiraceae > Suilimivivens. The sequence goes on from CAMEIH010000002.1 coordinate 50,037, forward strand.
TCCGGGATCCTTTTACCGGTCTGCTGTTATCCGTTGTGATCTACGCTGTGGGCGGAGGTCTTACGGAGGTACTGATCAGTCCCATTATGGAATCCTGTCCTACCGATAATAAGGAGGCTGCCATGAGCCTACTGCACTCCTTCTATTGCTGGGGTCATGTGGCCGTGGTGCTTTTCTCCACTGTCTTTTTCCGCCTTTTCGGTATTGAAAACTGGAAAATACTGGCTCTTATCTGGACCATTGTGCCGGTTATTAACGGATTCCTTTTTGCAAAGGTTCCCATTGCTCCTCTTTTGTCCGAAGAAGAAGAAAGTATTCCCCTGTCACGTCTTATGAAGCAAGGCTTATTTTGGATTCTGTTGCTTTTGATGTTCTGCGCAGGTTCCTGTGAACAGGCTGTAAGCCAATGGGCTTCCACTTTCGCAGAAAAGGGGCTGCAGGTAAGCAAGACCATCGGTGATCTGGCAGGACCCATGATGTTCGCCATTCTGATGGGAATCTCCCGGGCTATCTACGGAAAATATGGTGATAAAATTGATTTGATGAAATTCATGACCTTCAGCGGGATTTTGTGTCTGATCAGTTATCTGCTGATTTCTCTCACATCCTCCCCTGTCATCGGTCTGATCGGATGCGGACTGTGTGGTCTTTCCGTAGGCATTCTCTGGCCCGGTACCTTCAGCATTTCCGCCGCCCGCCTTAAGGCCGGCGGAACCGCCATGTTTGCCCTTCTTGCTCTTGCCGGAGACGTAGGCTGTTCACTTGGTCCCACCACAGTTGGCATTGTATCCGGATGGTTTCAGGATAATCTCCGCATGGGAATTCTTGTCGCTACAGTATTTCCCGTTTTACTTTTGCTGCTTCTTGCAATATTAAAGAGAATGCAACAAAAAGAAAATTACGTAAAGTGAATTCTTTATTTCGCCCCCGCCAAGCTCCGCCACATAATAAAAGACTTTATAATATTCGAGATTACTGATCATAATCTTCCCCGCCATTCAAAATAACTTTTGACTCCCATTTAGGGTTTACTGCGAGACATTCGTTCTTTGCAATTGCTGCCCGCATTTCCACAAAGCACCCACAAACACGGCATATACCATTTAGTAAATTATCACATTGCTTACAGGCAGCTAATCTTATTTGATATGTTTCATCTGCCACCTTGATATCTTCATCAAGCTGAGCAATATATTCGTACATATTTTGGAAAAAAGCTTTATCCGGCATTTCTTTAGCAAGGCATCTCCTGCAAAATTCGTTTGTTTTCATCACGCTCGTACTTCCAAGTGCAGTACACTGCAGGGAGGAAGTGTGAAAAGAATGTTCCCCGAGTCCGTTATCTTATAATTTGTAAATTCAGACTCTTTTATCACTTCCGGATTGTCAAAAGTATTGTGACCATTCATCGGTCCGGAAAGAATCGTAGCTTCAAGTTCATTCACTTTTTTATCTGAGAACTCAATTTCTATCTGATTATCATCAATCGGCGAAAGGTTGCCAAGCGTAATATGAATGTTTCCTTCTGCATCCATAGAAACAGACTCGCTTAAGTCAGGAATCATCTCCTCTCCAGTTCCAATTTGTTTTGTTTCCACAAAGCTTTCCAGAAGTTTGGCATTCTGATGACACTGATACATATGAAAAACATAATAGGTGGGTGTTAACAGCATTTTTGTTCCTTCCGTAAGAATAACCGACTGAAGAACATTTACCATCTGGGCAATATTCGCCATCCTTACACGATCACAATGCTTATTAAATATATTTAAAGAAACACATGCAACCAGCGCATCACGAATTGTGTTCTGTTGAAAAAGAAAGCCGGGATGTGTTCCGGGTTCCACATCAAACCAGCACCCCCATTCATCAATTACCATCCCAATCTTCTTTTCAGGATCATATTTGTCCATAATATAACTATGTTTATTAATCAATTCTTCCATAAAAACAGCTTTTTTCAAAGTACGATACCAGTCTTCTTCATCAAAGCGTGTAGCATCGCCTTTTTTCGTCCAATCTCCCGGCACCGTATAATAATGAAGTGATAAACCATCCATAAACCCGTGAAACTGCTCCTGTGTATGATGAAAGGTTGTCTTTAGGACATCCTCTGTCCATTGATAATCATCAGCACTTGCACCGCAACAAATTTTATGCATGCTGCCGTTTCCTGCGTAATCTTTCACAAAAGTCTGATATCTTCTATATAGGTTGCCATAATAATCAGGGGTCATATTTCCCCCGCACCCCCAATTTTCGTTTCCAATACCAAAATAATCTATCTTCCATGGCTTTTCACGTCCGTTCTTCCTTCGGAGATCTGACATCGGTGACACACCATCAAAAGTCATATATTCTATCCATTCGGACATTTCCTGAATGGTGCCGCTTCCCACATTTCCGTTTATATAGGTCTTGCATCCAAGTTGCTCGCAAAGCTCCATATATTCATGCGTCCCAAAGCTGTTATCCTCTAGGACACCACCCCAGTTTGTATTAATCATTTTCTTTCTCTCAGCCTTTGGTCCGATACCATCCTTCCAATGATACTCATCCGCAAAACACCCTCCCGGCCAGCGAAGCACCGGTATCTTCAGTTCTTTAAGTGCGTTCACAACATCAGTACGCATTCCTTTTACATTTGGGATTTCAGAATCCTCACCTACGAAGATACCTTCATAAATACATCTTCCCAAATGCTCTGAAAAATGCCCGTAAATTTCCGCATTTATTTTTCCTAGTTCCTTCTTTTCATTAATAATCAGTTTTGCCATATGAAAATGTCTCTCCTACTTATGTATCAGTTTCCTGTTCTAAAATTGGTCTATAGTTAATGCTAACTTCTATATCTTGATTATAATTTCCAAATCCTTTTCCGAAAATCGTTAATCCTCCCACATGTTCTGCATTTTCCGGGACCTCCAGTCTCAATTTCAGCATACTCAGATAGTCCAACTGAAAATCCTCAATTGTCACATCTGAGACCGGTTCTCCATCCATAAAAGTCCCTTCACTATTAATCACCAAAACCTTAAGAATACCATACTGTCCCCAATTATCGTACCACCACTCGGGTGTGAAAATTCCTCTGACACCACCAAGATCTCCGGGGCTTGTCCATACTGCACATTTCTTATCATTAAGGAAAAAGGAAATATCTGATGGCCATTCATTATTATATCCGGGAGCTTCAGACCCAAGTTCCATGGAAAAGGTTATCTGAGTGATTTTTTGTCCCTCCGGAATAAATGTAGGAATTACATATTCCACATATCCATGGGCGAACCATAATATATCCGCCGAATATCTGCCGGGGTGAGCAAAATAGCGAATATCGTCCACCTCACCAAGCAATGCGGCACCGGTTGCCAAACCGCAAGTCGGAAAAATCTGATAATCCGTGTAGTGTCCTACCTTTATACTTGTCTGATATATATCCTTTCTCTCTTTCTCTGCATGAATATCAATCAGTATCTTATCCTCACAAACAGAACACTTTTTTTGATTTCCGTGTCCTTCCAATTCGTTAGAAACAGTTACTAATCCACACTCTTCCAACATCTTGATGTGATAGGTCATGGCACTGTTAGCTATTTTCAAATGATTTGCCAGATCATTCATATTCATACTGTTGTTTTCCAGAAGCAGACTAATGATCTCTATGCGCACCTCCGATGCAAGTGCTTTAAACACATTAAGTCCTTCCTTCAAAGTGGGAATGTGCAGCATTGCTTTATCCTCCATCTATAAAGTCAACATATACTTTCATTATTATAAGCTATAGGATTTTTGATTGTCAATCTGCCACCCACTCTACGAACTGTCATCAGGTTTTCAGGAATATAAATGAAATAGGCCAAAGAACAACAAAGCTTTGGCCTATCTCTTGAGGATAATTATTACAAATTCTAGTAAAGCACTTCTATTCCGAGTGTTTCCTGTGCTGCATTCCAGCTTTCTTTCCATTCAGCCATAATCTCATCATAAGTCTCAGAACCAGTAGCAGCAGCTTCTACGATTTTCTGCACTTTTCTATTACCTTCTGCATTAAAAGAAAGCTCGGATTCTGCATTCATCTGGTTCAGGTAATCTGCTTCTCCTTCAAGTGCCACCTTATCACTTAAAACAGTACATCCGTCAAACGCGGAATACATATCAGGATTCTGACCATCCTTATCAACGGTATATCCACCTTCATTGTAGCACCAGCCCGAATCCTCTGTAAGCCACTTAAGGAAAATCATAGCTGCCGTTTTATTCTCATCTGAAGAATTTACGTTGATTGCACTTGCATAATCGCCACCTGCTAATACATACTGCGTTCCACCTACCGTAATGGGGAAAGGCATATATCCGACATCCTCGCCATGGTCACCGGCTTCTACCATCTGTGCATACGCCCAAGAGCCAAGTACCATCGCTCCGATTTCACCACGATTCAACATACCCTTGCAGCCTTCCCAGTCTGTTGTTGTATAATCATCTTCAATCAATTCATTAGCAACTGCATCATAAAGAATCTTGTATAATGCATATGCTCCTGTACCATCACCATTGTTCTTAAAAGGATCTTCCGTGTGAACGAACTTTTGATTTACATAAGTATCATCACCATTAGATACAATACCCAGGTATGCATCCCATGCACCCATCGTCCAGCCTGCTGCATAGTTGGTATAAAGAGGAATTGCATCTGTGTTATCCTTAATCGCCTGAAGTGCTGCAATAAATTCATCGGGGGTTTTAGGAAGCTCTGTAACACCTGCTGCTTCAAACACAGCTTTGTTGTATAAAACGCCCTGCGCATTTGCCATATAGGGAATACCATATGTATAACCATCATATTCTGTCTGACTTGCAAAATTTATTTCCTTATCCATGTTTTCAAAAGTGTCCAAAGGATAGAAATAATTGCTATATTCTGCCTTATCAATCGCAGGAATCGCCATTATGTCAGCATAATCACCTGCAGAAAGTCGAAGTAAGGCTTCCTCTGCAAAATCAGGAATTGCTTCCACTTCAACGGTAATATTAGGATATACCTTATTAAAATCACTGACAATCGCATCCAGAGTACCATCTTCACCACGATCTGTTCTATGTGTGGTCCACTTAATACTTGCCGTATAGTCAAGATAGTCTGTTCCTACATTAATTTCAGAATATGCGGGTACGCCTGTCTTGGCTTCTTCAGCAGTTGTTTCAACCTCCTGCGTCTTTTCTGCTTCTGCAGGAGCTTCTGAATTGGAAGTATCATTTGAATTACTGCCACATGCAGTCAAAGACAACATCATTGCTGATGCTGTTACCAATGCCAGAATTTTTCTTAACTTCATTTCTTTTCCTCCTTAATTTAAAAAATATTTTAAATATTTCTAATCTTTTTTAAGTATATCATGATGTTTTTTTTATGTCAATATTTACTCCCACAAAAAAAGCGCCCAAAGCGCTTTTTTGATTTTGAGATATTTACTTAATGTCCTCTGCCTTTTCCCGGTAAAACTTCTGTAATACGGAAAATGCCAGTTTTCTGTATTTTTTGTCCTCAGAGCATAAACCTTTTCTGTTGTAATATTTCTGGATACTGCTTGTTCTTCTGGGACATCTGAAGTCATAGAGTATCCAGGGTGTCATTCCCTTGATATAACTGATTTTTCTGATTTCCTCTATCTGCCGCTCATAGACATAGGCCTGACACTCTTCCGTTCCCTTGTCTGTGATCGTTCCATGATGACCCGGCAGCGCATCTGCTCCGAATTCCGTGATGACAACAGGTTTGGACGGATTGCTGTTCTGAAATAGCTGAGGCAGTTTCTCAAAATCAGGAGTATACCATCCGCAGTATTCATTAATACCGATCACATCCAGATACTCGGCAAGACGATCTGCTATGGCATTCTTTTCGCCATCCACCAGGCATGCTGCCGATACCAGTCTGGTTTCATCCTCCTGATGCGCACAGTTTGCAAGACGACTCATGAATTGTAAGCGCTCATCCGTATCCGCATTTTCATTTCCCACAGACCAGATGATCACACTGGCGCGGTTATAGTCTCTGCCGATCAATTCTTTCAACTGATTTTCCGCATCCTCGTAGGTCGCCTCCCGCTCAAACCGGATTGCCCAGTATACCGGAATTTCTTCCCACAAAAGCATTCCCAGCTTGTCTGCCAGTCTTGCCATCCTCTCGCTGTGCGGATAGTGTGCAATTCTCATAAAATTGCAGCCAAGTTCTTTTGCTATCTGCAGGTTTTCTATTCTTTCTTCATCGGTTAATGCTTTTCCATGCTCCACACTGTCTTCATGACAGCTCACACCACGCAGAAAAACGGACTTTCCGTTAAGGAAAATCTCCCTGCCTTCAACCTTTATTTCGCGAAAGCCAACTCTGTCACTTACATGGTCATTCAGACAGGATACTATTACCTCATATAATTTGGGCACTTCCGGTGACCAGAGCTGTGGCTTTACTTCTATTATCTCTGCACCGGTTCCATCCTTTACATCAATCTGTTTGTGCACTCCCAGTTCTTCTATGGAAATCATCGCCGTAGTCATTACAGACTCGGATAGTTTTATTTCTGCCCGGATACGGCTGTATGTCCCGTCCGGCACCAGTGCAATCCTGAAATCCTTTATATATGTCTTCGGAAGACGGATTAACTCAATATCCCGATAGATGCCTCCATAGTTGAACCAGTCCGTATTTTCCGTGGGCACCTGCTCCGGTCTTCTGGTACTGTCCACCACCAGAATGATGCGATTGTCCGCCTTCAATTCCTTCGTAATATTAAAATATGCCGGTGTGGAGCCTCCTCTATGCATACCCACATACTCTCCGTTGACAAAGACGCGGCACAGATAATTGGCTGCACCTATCTTTAAGACAATCTCTTCCTCCTCATTCTCTCTCTGATAAGAGAATTTTCTGGTAAAAACCATACTTCCTTCATACAACAGATACTCTTTTTCTACTGTATTCCAGCAGGCAGGAAGCTGCATAACCGGCCATTCGTCAAACGAGTAATCGACAGGCAGGGAATATCCCTTTTCATCGAAATATTTTTCCAGAAACCACTTTTGTCTTAAACAGGTATCATACTGATCTATGGCATAGTGCCACTGTCCGTTAAGGGACTGTGTCTTTCTCCCACTGTCAAAGATCATAGTCTCTGCGTTTGCCTGTTTCCCCTCATATTGCTGTGCGTAATCCTCAAGGTGGATGTCAGACATATATTTTTTTGCTTTCTCTTTTTGGGTATCCATATTTTTTCTCTCTTTTCCAATCTCTTCTTTGTTTTTAAATATCAAGCTCCGGCGGAACATCAATCTCATCGGATACATATTTACCGTTTTTCCTTCGCTGTCTGACACACTCGGACAGAAGGTATTCTATCTGTCCGTTGACAGAGCGAAAGTCATCTTCCGCCCAGGCGGCAATGGCATCATAGAGTTTCGATGACAGTCTGAGCGGAATCTGCTTTTTGTTATTATCTGCTGCCATAGCTTAGTACAGACTTCCTGTATTCACGATGGGCTGGGCATCATGATTGCCGCACAAAACTACCAGAAGATTCGAAACCATTGCCGCTTTGCGCTCTTCGTCCAGTTTCACGATATCATTTTCATTCAACCGCTCCAGTGCCATTTCCACCATACCCACAGCGCCGTCCACGATCATCTTTCTCGCGTCGATAATAGCGGATGCCTGCTGTCTTTGAAGCATGACTGCCGCAATCTCAGGTGCATAAGCAAGATAGGTGATTCTTGCTTCCACGATCTCAATACCTGCTTCGTTTACTCTTGCCTGAATCTCATCCTTGATCCTGCCTGCCACTGTCTCGCTGGAACCCCGAAGGCTTCCTTCGTCTGCCACTCCGTCACCGGTAGTGTCCACATTGGGTGCCACATCATACGGATAAAGACGCACAATATTTCGAAGGGCACTGTCGCACTGCAGGGAAAGGAATTCCTTATAATTGTCAACATTGAACACTGCCTTTGCAGTATCGGTGATCCGCCAGGTAACGGCAATTCCGATCTCCACCGGATTCCCAAGGCAGTCATTGATCTTCTGGCGGTTATTGTTCAGAGTCATAATCTTGAGGGAAATCTTCTTTGAAGTTGTTTCCCCGGCTTCCGTCACATTCTTGGCTTTCACATCGCCACTTTGATTCAGCTGTGTCTTCGCCGCCGGATTGACTGCCGAGCAGAACGGATTGACAAAATAAAATCCGGGTTCTTTAATGGTTCCTATGTATTTTCCGAATAAGGTCAGAACCAATGCTTCCTGCGGTTTCAATACTTTAAGTCCCGGCCATAAAAGCCATGTAACTGAGAGAAGAATCACACTTACAATAAAGAGTGCCGGATTCTTCCCGTCATCCATCATGATGCCTCCCACAATCGTTCCGATGATTGCCAGAATGTAAATCACGATGGAAAGTAATAAAACTGCCATACCGTTTTTCTTACTGTTCAATATTTTTTCTTCCATAATGAATCGTCTCCTTCTTTTTTGATATCACTATGATATCGCTTTGGTATTTATAATTCAAGGTTTTAACGCAAGTTTTTTATTTCCATATACTTTTCTATCAATTTGGGCTGTATGAATGGATATGTCCAGTTCTCGGGCAATTTATCCGTAAGTATCACCTGTTCCATCTCACTATGAAGCTTACCTGAAAATTCCATTATTTCCGCAAAACATAATAATCCGAATGTTTCCTCACCGGTCTCATTTATACTGTTCTTACCTGTAACGGAATAAATGCATATTGGCTTAATATCGAACCGGATGGCACCTGTTTCTTCCTGAAGTTCCCGCTTAGCAGTCTCTAAAATATCTTCTCCGGCTTCGCGATGCCCTCCAGGTGCCTCATAGGTATCTCGTTCCTTATGTTTACAAAAGACCCACTTGCCATTGCTCTTTGAAATAATCACTGCGAATTTTAATAGAGAATCATCGACTGTATCATAAAATTTTACTTCTAACATTTTTTTCATTTTCCCTTATTACCGCTTTTTCTTTCCCAATTACATCACTTAATGTAATACCTGTTTTATTTACAATACCACCATATGCATCTATTATCAATTTACTCTCGTAATATCTTGGCTTCCCTATACTTTATTTCTTGACTTCTCTATACCCTGATTCAGGCATTTCACAGATTGAATTTCTGCTCCAAAATTTTCTCCGAGGGTATTTCAAGGCCTTTCCGTCTCTCATACCCTTCTTCTGCCATTTCACTGTCTGGATCTCTGCTCACAAGCTTCCTCCGAGGGTATTTCAAGGCCTTTCCGTCTCTCATACCCTTCTTCTGCCATTTCACTGTCTGGATCTCTGCTCACAAGCTTCCTCCGAGGGTATTTCAAGGCCTTTCCGCCTCTCATACCCTCGTTCCGCCATTTCACAGACAGGATATATTTAAAGCCAAACCAAGACATTCCACACCTCGGGGAGATACACATTTCACATATTTCCCCGCCTTACAACCAACAAGCAGGCAGTCAATGTTCTTATACGGGCCTTATAAAAACGCCGGCACTTGGTGAGCTTTCGCCATAAGCGAAAAGCGAACCTAGTACCGCTGCGTTTTTATAGAGCGAAAGCGTGCCCGAATAAGAATCTTGACTGCCTGCTGCGTACGTTCATGCAATATTTATTTCAATTTTATTTTGAGTCCTCTTTCTACTCTTCCCTGAGTCCTCTGCTCTTCACAGTCGCAATATCGATCAGTGTAAACTTCTCATGCTTCTGCTCCATACTGGTCACCAGCGCTCTTGCGGTATCCATGGCAGTGATACAGTTCACACCGGTCTCAATGGCTGTTCTTCTGATGAGGAAGCCGTCCCTTGTCTTGTCACGTCCCTGTGTAGGGGTATCGATCACAAGATCGATCTTATGACCAAGGATCAGGTCCATAACCGTAGGCGATTCCTGAGAGATCTTGTTTACCTTTCTGGCTTTCACACCTGCTTCCTGCAAAGCGGCACAGGTACTTCTGGTAGCATAAATGATATAGCCGAGCTTCTCAAAGCGCTTAGCGATCTCAATGGCCTCGCCCTTATCCGCATCCTTTACGGTAATGATCATCTGTTTATACTTGGGCAGATCCACGCCCGCTCCAAGGAACGCTTTGTAGAGAGCTTCATTGAAGGTCTTCGCAATACCGAGACATTCGCCTGTGGATTTCATTTCCGGTCCCAGGCTGATCTCGGCACCACGAATCTTCTCAAAGGAGAATACAGGCATCTTAATAGCGAAATAGTCTGCTTCCGGCTGAAGTCCCGGCTCATAGCCAAGCTCCCTGATGGTCTTGCCGATAATAACCTCGGTGGCAAGATCCACGATCGGGATTCCTGTTACCTTGCTGATATAAGGCACGGTACGGGAAGAACGTGGATTGACCTCGATCACATAGACATCCTCGCCGATGGCAATGAACTGGATATTGATCAGTCCCTTGACATGAAGAGCCTTGGCAAGTCTTCTGGTATATTCCGCAATCTTTTCTTTTACCGTCTGTGAAATGGTAGGTGCAGGATAAACGGAGATACTGTCTCCGGAATGGACACCTGTTCTCTCAATATGCTCCATAATACCGGGGATCAGGATATCGGTGCCATCGCAGACCGCGTCAACCTCGATCTCCTTGCCCTGCAGATATTTATCAACCAGAATCGGATGATCCTGTGCGATCCGGTTGATGATATTCATAAACTCTTCAATCTCTTCATCGGAAATGGCAATCTGCATGCCCTGTCCGCCAAGCACGTAGGAAGGTCTCACAAGAACAGGATAACCTAACCGGTTGGCAACGGCCTTTGCTTCCTCGGCGGTATAAACGGTGCCGCCTGCTGCCCTTGGGATCTCTGTCTGTTCCAGGATCTTGTCAAATAATTCTCTGTCCTCGGCAGCATCCACATCCTCCGCCTTGGTGCCGAGAATGGGAACGCCCATCTTCATCAGGCTTTCCGTCAGCTTGATGGCCGTCTGTCCGCCGAACTGTACCACGGCGCCGTCAGGCTTCTCTATATTGACAATGCTTTCCACATCCTCCGGTGTCAGAGGCTCGAAATACAGCTTATCCGCGATGTCAAAGTCGGTACTTACGGTTTCCGGATTGTTGTTGATGATCACCGTCTCATAACCCGCCTTTGAAAATGCCCAGGTGGCATGAACGGAGCAATAGTCAAATTCGATACCCTGTCCGATTCTGATGGGGCCGGAACCAAGCACTAATACCTTCTTTGGCGGATTTGTCTTAACCGCCTCATTCTCACTTCCGTATACGGAATAATAGTAAGGTGTACTTGCTTCAAATTCTGCGGCGCAGGTATCTACCATCTTGTATGCTGCCACGATACCGTTATCGTAGCGCATCTTCTTGATCTCTTCTTCCGGTATGCCGGTCAGTCTGCTGATCACATTATCCGGGAATTCAATTCTCTTTGCTTCCTTCAGAAGCTCCACGGTAAGAGGGCCTTCCTTCAGGGCATTTTCCATCTCTACTAAAATGGCAAGCTTATCGATAAACCACTCATCAATCATGGTGATCTCATGGATGGTATCATAATCCATTCCCTTGCGGAGTGCTTCCGCGATCACATAGATTCTCTGGTCATCTACAATCTTCAGTCTGTCTTTTAGTTCCTCCAGGGAAAGCTCACTGAAATCATAGCTTAAGAGGCAATCCACATGCTGCTCCAGAGAACGAATCGCCTTCATCAGGGCGCCCTCGAAGTTATTGCAGATGCTCATCACTTCACCGGTGGCCTTCATCTGGGTGGTCAGTGTTCTCTTCGCCGTAATGAATTTATCAAAGGGAAGTCTCGGCAGCTTGACCACACAATAATCTAATGTAGGTTCAAAGCTTGCATAGGTCTTTCCCGTAATGGCAGTTTTGATTTCATCGAGCGTATAGCCAAGTGCGATCTTTGCTGCAACCTTGGCAATAGGGTATCCTGTTGCCTTACTTGCAAGAGCGGAAGAACGGCTGACTCTGGGATTTACCTCGATGACACAATATTCAAAGCTGGTGGGATGGAGCGCAAACTGCACGTTACATCCGCCGGTGATCTGCAATTCATCTATGATATTTAAAGCTGAACTTCTCAGCATCTGATATTCCTTGTCGGAAAGGGTCTGGGAGGGCGCAACTACGATACTGTCACCGGTATGCACACCCACGGGATCGATGTTTTCCATGTTACATACGGTGATGCAGTTGCCTGCGCTGTCGCGCATCACCTCATACTCGATTTCCTTCCAGCCGGCAATACAGCGCTCCACAAGAACCTGTCCCACACGGGAAAGACGAAGGCCGTTTTCCAGAATGGTTTCCAGCTCTATCTGATTGTGGGCGATGCCGCCGCCGGAGCCTCCCAGTGTATAGGCAGGACGAAGCACTACGGGATAGCCGATGGTATTGGTAAAGGCGATACCATCCTCGATACTCTCCACCACCTTGGATGCCGCACATGGCTCACCGATCTTTTCCATGGTGTCCTTAAATTCCTGACGGTCCTCCGCTTTTTTGATGGTAGCTGCCGTCGTTCCCAGAAGCTTTACATTGTGGGAAGCAAGGAAGCCACTCTCCTCAAGCTCCATACCAAGATTAAGACCGGCCTGGCCTCCCAGTGTGGGAAGAATACTGTCCGGCTTTTCCTTTTCAATGATCTGTTCCAGTACCTTTGCGGTAAGAGGCTCAATATAAACCTTATCAGCAATATTTTTATCTGTCATAATGGTGGCGGGATTGGAGTTTACCAGAATAACCTCAACGCCCTCTTCCTTTAGGGAGCGGCAGGCCTGTGTACCCGCATAGTCAAATTCCGCTGCCTGACCGATCACGATAGGACCGGAACCGATCACCATTACTCTTTTTACATTGGGATTCTTAGGCATCTTTGTTCACCTCCATCATCTTGATAAATCTGTCAAACAGGTAGCTGGAATCCTGAGGTCCGGGGCAAGCCTCCGGATGATACTGTACCGTAAAAATATTTTTCCCGGTGTATTTCAGTCCCTCATTGGTTCCGTCGTTGACATTGATAAAGGCAGGCACTGCAACCTTCGGGTCAAGCTTGTCCATATCCACCACATAGCCATGATTCTGGGAGGAAATGTACACTCTTCCCGTCTCCAGATCTTTCACCGGGTGGTTGCCGCCGCGATGGCCATACTTCATCTTAAAGGTATCCGCTCCTGTTGCCAGCGCCATCAGCTGATGGCCGAGACAGATGGCAAAGATCGGAATATCTGTCTCATACAGCTTTTTAATCTCTGCGATAATTCCGGTACATTCCTTTGGATCCCCAGGGCCGTTACTTAACATGATGCCGTCTGGCTGATCCGCAATGATCTCCTGTGCAGTTGTTGTCGCCGGATAAACCGTCACATCACAGCCGCGCTGCGCCAGGGAATGGGCAATGTTGTCCTTGGCACCGAGATCCAGAAGCGCCACCTTTTTTCCGAGACCGTTTAAGCTTTTTGTGATACTGGGGCGCATCTCTCTCTTTCCGGCCTTATAATCCTCGGGAACAAACTTTGCGCTTCCGGAAAGCGGTCCGTTTTCAGAAAGTGTCCTCGCACCTTTGATCACATATTTTTCAGGACAGGTAACCTTTTCCACTACCTTTCCTGTGGTGTATTCTTTTAATTTAGGGAGAATGTTGTCAAGATCATAGTTTTCATCAGTGGTGATCATACCGTTCATGGTGCCTTTTTCACGCAGGATTTTGGTGAGCGCTCTGGTATCGATTCCCGCAATACCGGGAATATCCTGCTGCGTGAGGAACTCCTGAATCGTAATATCCTTTCGGAAATTACTGGGAATCCGTGACAGTTCCCTTACGATAAAACCGTCCGGCCATGCCCTTCTTGATTCCATATCTGTAAGGCATACTCCATAGTTTCCGATCAGAGGATAGGTCATACACACTGCCTGACCGGCATAGGACGGATCCGTCAGCACCTCAAGATATCCTGCCATGGAAGTATTAAATACAATTTCACTGATAATTTCTTTGTCTGCACCGATGTGAGTTCCCTCAAAAACAGTGCCGTCTTCCAAAATTAAAAATGCTTTCATGTAGTACTGTCTCCCTTTCTTTTCATTCTTCGCATAATCGATTCATTATAGCACAACAGCCATTCTGCTTCAATAAAAAGCTTAAAACTCCTTTAAAAGACCGGAGCAAAATTCTGCTCCGGTCTTCTTCAACCATTTCATCACTTATTTAAAATAGGATACACCGGATTCAAAAATCTTTAAATCCTGTTCTCCGTAAATATTGATGGCAACACCGTCTCCGCGGCGCTCCACATGAGCCATCTTGCCAAAACACCTTCCGTCGGGAGAAGTAATACCTTCTATGGAAGCATAGGAACCATTGATATTCCATTCCTCATCCATGGAAACCTTCCCTTCAGGATCACAATACTGGGTTGCCACCTGACCGTTTGCAAACAGCTTGTCAATCCATTCCTTCGGTGCCACAAATCTTCCTTCTCCGTGTGAAGCAGGTGTTACATAAACACCGCCGTTCTCTGCTTCCTGTAACCAGGGAGATTTATTGGAAACAACCTTGGTATATACCATCTTGGAAATATGACGGTTGATGGTGTTAAAGGTAAGGGTAGGAGAATCCTCCTTCTGTCCTGTAATCTCACCGTAAGGAACAAGCCCCAGTTTGATCAGCGCCTGGAAACCGTTACAGATACCAAGTGCCAGACCGTCTCTCTCACTCAACAGTCTCATGACCGCTTCCTTGATCTTGGCGTTCTGGAAAGCAGTTGCAAAGAACTTGGCACTTCCATCCGGCTCATCACCTGCGGAAAAACCGCCGGGGAACATGATAATCTGTGCTTTGTCAATATCCTTTTCAAACGCATCTACAGACTCTCTGATATCTTCTGCGGAAAGATTCTTAAATACCCTGGTGATCACCTTTGCCCCTGCTCTCTCAAAAGCCTTGGCACTGTCGTATTCGCAGTTAGTTCCGGGGAACACCGGTATAAATACGGTAGGCTTTGCCACCTTATTCTTACATACATAAATGGAATCTGCTTGATATACATCGCTGGAAACCGGCTCGGTTCCCTTCTCAGCCTTTGTGGGGAACACCTTTTCAAGGCGGGAGGTCCATGCGCTTAATGCCTCATCCACGGATACAGTTATCTCGCCATAGGTAAATACAGGTTCTGCAGTCACCTCGGCGATAACTCTGTAATTCAATTCATCTGCTTCCAGCACTGCTGCATCCTCCTTCGTCATTTCAAGAACGATATCTCCGAGGCAGTTCTCAAAAAGATCTGCTGCCTTTATGTCCTTCGCATAGGAAACACCCAGCTTATTGCCAAATGCCATCTTGCTGACACCTGCCACAAGTCCCTTGGAGTCAAGGGCATACGCTGCCTTCACTTTGCCTTCACGCATCAGCTGTGTGATAAAACTGAAGGTCTTCATAACGTGTTCATAGACAGGGATTTCATATTCATCCTTGTCAAACCAGAACTGAACCAGCTGATCTCCCGCTTCTTTCAGCTCGGGAGTGATGATCTCCTGCTTCTTCGCAATGTCAACGGCAAAGGATACCAGTGTGGGCGGTACATCAATATCATTGAAAGTACCTGACATACTGTCCTTGCCACCGATAGAGGGAAGTCCATAACCGATCTGGGCATCATAGGCACCCAGAAGTGCTGCAAAAGGCTGGCTCCAGCGCTCGGGATCCGATGTCATTCTCCTGAAGTATTCCTGGAAGGTAAAGCGAATCTTGCTGTAGTCACCACCTGATGCCACAATCTTCGCCATAGATTCCGTTACCGCATAGACCGCACCGTGGTAAGGGCTCCAGGAAGAAAGATAAGGGTCAAAGCCATAGCTCATCATCGTCACGGTATCTGTCTTTCCCTTTCGTGTGGGCAGCTTTGCCACCATGGTCTGGGTCTCTGTCAGCTGATACTTACCGCCATAAGGCATCAGCACGCTGGCTGCACCGATGGAAGAGTCAAACATCTCCACCAGTCCCTTTTGTGAGCATACATTTAAGTCGTTTAAGGTTGTCGTAAATGCCGATTTGATGTCTTCCTTGTCAAGGGCATCCTGTACGGCAGGAATTGCCGTCTTTTTAAAGTAATCCTCCTCTTCCGAAGGAATATTTACAACTACATTGGTTTCCTGGTGAGCGCCGTTGGTATCAAGGAAGGCCCTGGAAATATTTACAATCTCCTTACCTCTCCATTTGAGGACAAGCCTGGGCTCCTTTGTTACCACTGCTACAGGAATCGCTTCCAGGTTTTCTTCCGCTGCATACTGAAGGAACTCGTCCACATTCTTCGGATCGACTACCACTGCCATTCTTTCCTGGGATTCGGAAATGGCAAGCTCTGTTCCGTCAAGTCCCGCATATTTCTTGGGCACCTTGTCAAGGTCGACCACCAGACCGTCTGCCAGTTCACCGATGGCAACGGATACACCGCCGGCCCCGAAATCGTTGCATTTCTTGATGATCCTGCTTACTTCTCCACGTCTGAACAGTCTCTGAATTTTACGCTCTGTGGGCGCATTACCCTTCTGTACCTCTGCACCGCAGGTCTCAATGGAGCTCTCCGTGTGTACCTTGGAGGAACCGGTTGCACCGCCACAGCCGTCACGTCCCGTTCTTCCGCCGAGCAGGATAATGATATCGTCAGGATCGGAGTTCTCTCTGATCACGTTCTTTCTGGGAGCCGCGCCCATAACGGCGCCGATCTCCATTCTCTTTGCCACATAATCGGGATGATAGATTTCCTTTACATAACCGGTAGCAAGACCGATCTGGTTGCCGTAGGAGGAATAGCCGCTCGCTGCTCCTCTCACCAGCTTTTTCTGGGACAGCTTTCCCTTCAGGGTTTCGGAAACGGGAACCGTAGGATCTGCTGCACCGGTCACACGCATTGCCTGATATACATAGCCTCTTCCCGATAAGGGATCGCGAATCGCTCCGCCAAGGCAGGTAGCTGCACCACCGAAAGGCTCGATCTCCGTGGGGTGATTATGGGTCTCATTCTTGAAAAACACCAGCCACTCTTCTGTGACAGGACCATCGCCGTAATCCATTTCCACGGGAACCACCACAGAACAGGCATTGATCTCATCGGATTCTTCCATATCCTGAAGCTTGCCGTCCTTCTTTAACTTGCGCATTGCCATCAACGCCAGATCCATGAGGCATACAAATTTGTCGTCTCTTCCCGCAAAGATCTCGCTTCTGGTATCCAGATAACTTTCATAAGTAGTTTCGAGAGGGGCTCTGTAATAGCCATCCTCAAATTCGATATTTTTCAGTTCTGTAGAGAACGTGGTATGACGGCAGTGATCTGACCAGTAGGTATCAAGCACTCTGATTTCTGTCATGGTAGGATCTCTGTGTTCTTCTCCGGCATAATAATTCTGAATATGTAAAAAATCCTTAAAGGTCATGGCAAGTCCGAGAGAATCATACAGTTCACGCAGTTTTTCTTCCGAAAGGTCCTGAAAACCGTCAAAGATGATCACATCTGCCGGTTCCTCATAATCCGTAATCAATGTCTCCGGTTTCACCATATCCGTTTCCCTGGAATCCACGGGATTGATACAATAAGCTTTTATTCTGTTAAATTCATCATCGGAAATATCCCCTGTGATCAGATACGTCACGGCAGTCTTGATGACAGGCTCCTCATCTTCCTTCAGGAACTTGACACACTGCAGAGCAGAATCCGCTCTCTGGTCAAACTGTCCGGGCAGAAACTCTACGCTGAACACCTTGCCATCTTCAGGGATCTCAATAGTTTCTCTGTACAGAACATCTACCGGCGGCTCGGAAAATACGGTTCTGCACGCTGCTTCAAAGGTTGCGTCAGACAAATTCTCCACATCATAGCGGATAAATTCTCTGACTTCCTTCACTCCCGTAATGCCGAGATAACTGCCGATCTCTTCCCTCAGTTCCTTTGCCTTTACTGCAAAAGGCGCCTTTTTTTCTACATAGATACGCTTTACGTTTCCCATGGTGAATGTAATCTTCCTCCGTTAAATATTTTAAGCATGATTTTATTGTTCTCTTTTAACTAGCCAAGTATATTATATCGAATTCCCCGAGTTTTGCAATTCTTTTATTACTCATGGAGCCGGTGAATTAACCGATAGGCAATGGCACCTTCTGCAATCAGTGGTTCCGTATGGGCAAAAAATACGATTCCGTCCGTAGGCGCAAGGAGCGTTTCCTTTACAAAACCCTCATACGGATCAATGATTTCCGCCAGAGCATGTCCATAGCGCACATCCTCTCCCGGGCTAACAAGTCCTTTAAAAATACCGCCTGACAGGGTATGTACATCAGTCAGATCCTTTTCCATGATCACATGACTGATATAGCCACTGTGACTTTCATACCGGATAATTCCCATTCTGGTCAGAAAGCGAAGCACAGAAGCAACCGCCTGTCTGGCACTCCTGTCGTCAATAGTATCATTTTTATTGGTATAAACAGAAAAAGCTGCCGTCATCTCATCCTGCCAGTTATAATTCAGTGTTTTGGTATCGAGAGGTGTGGGCTTTCTGATTACTACATAGGGAAGCCCGAACAGATTGGCAAGGGAAGCATTCTGATAACCGGTTTCCATCATCCGCACATGAGGAACAAACTCTCCCGACATATAAAAACTGGTAAGCTGGATTCCATAGCTGTATTCCTTGATCACCTTAAAAATTCCGTCCGCAATTCTGTCTGTGGTATCTCCATGTTCCTTTCCCGGAAACATCCTGTTGATATCCTGATTTTCCACGCCAAAAAATCTTCGGTCCACATTCATGCCAAGGGCATTGATTACCGGAATCACGAGAATCTTTTTGCCCGCATTCACGCAGCCGTTTGCTTCCAGTTCCTTTAGTGCTTTCACCAGCTGGGAACAGATATACATCTGCTGGACTTCATTTCCTCTCTCAGAACCGAGAATGCAGGCAGCCGGATCTCCTTTTCCAAAACTGTATCCCCGTATCACCATGCTCTCCCTATAGGGAGAATTTACTGTATAAATTTCTTCCTGAAACATCTTTATCACACTTTCTGTGGTTAATCATCAATTCCTGTCAGTATTCTCAAAAGGAGCGAGCCCTCCCGCACAAAAGGATATTCCCTGAGGCTGAACACCAGTCCGCTCTTTTTTGCTATGATTTCATCCAGCACGGTTCCTTCCAGAGGACTTACAATCTCCCCCAGTTTATCACCGGTCTTCACATAATGGTTGTGCTCAATTGCCGGCAGAAATACGCCGGTTACTTTAGAGCGGATAAATTCCACCTCTCCGTCCGTTGATATCACAGGATACTGTATTTTCTCTTCCGGTCCGTTCCAGACCCCCATCTCTCTCATCAGATTAAAAATACCGTCTACTACCTGATTGCCAAACCGTCTGCTGATCCTGGTTCCCATTCCCATCTCCACCACCATGGTAGGCACTCCAAGCATATTCATGGAATGGGCAAGGGTTGACTCATGCACCGTTTCCGAAGCATTGGTCCAAACCATATCCACATTCAAAAGTCTTGCATAGGGAAGGAGCTTGTCCGCAAACTCCTCACTGATACGCACCTGAGGAATTTCTCTGATGAAAACGTTGCTGGCATGGATATCCAGACAGATGTCTGCTCCCGCAATATCATTAACGATAGCTGCCGCCACTTTTTCCATCACTGTTCCTTTTTCATCTCCCGGGAAAATACGGTTCATATCCATATTGACCTTTGGAATCACTCTGGAAGCAATATCAAGCCCCAGGGGATTGAGTGCCGGATAAATCTCCACGGTTCCCTGCAAGAGCTCCGGGTTCTCCTTGATCCTCCTTGCGGTCTCATAGGAAATATACTGCCCCTCAAATTCATCACCATGTATCCCTGATACAATGACGATTCTTTTGAATCCGGGATTTGTCCCTTCCAGACGGTTCTTTACGATCTTCAGTTTTTCTCCCACCGGAAGTTCTACGGATATTACCTCTTCTATCATTACAACACCTTTCTGCCGCTTCTTATCGCAACAAAAGCTTCAAGTAATCCTCATCCTTGAAGCTTTCATTTCTGTCGTTTTCTCTTATTCTTCCGCAACCAGTCCCTGCATCACATACATGATTTCACGGTCCACCGCCGCTTCCGTAATGCCTCTGGTCAGCGACGCTATTTTAAGTCCCTCCAGCACATACATGATATTGCTGGCTGCACGTCTTGCATCCTCACAGTAAAACTCACCGTTTTCCACACCCGCCTCAATCAGCTTCTGGATTACCACCACGGCGGAATCAAACTGTTTTTTCAGGAAATTATCTTTTCCATAGTTTTGTTCATCCATAAAAAATTCATAGGAAGCTTTGTTAAGACCCGGCTTTTTGCTGACCAGTTCCCGTTTCTGCTCTTTTAAGAACAGGGCCAGAATATCAGCAGGTCCCGCCTCTTTTGCAATGCTTTTTTCAAAGACATCATCCGCTTCCTCCTGCTCCATCTTTAACACTTCCAGGAAGATTTCTCTGGTACTCGAAAAGTAAAGATATAATCCGCCCCTGCTGATATCGCAGGCATCAACAATATCCTTCATGGTCACACTCTTATAACCTTTTTCCGCAAAAACGCCTCTGGCAGTTTCCAGTATGTATTTTTTCTTCTGAACAGATTTATCACTCATGTTATCAACAACTCCTACGCCAGTGGCCCATCATAAACTTCGAGCAGCTCCTTTATCTTCAAAAGGGCTTTCAGAAAAACGCCATTCTCAACCGCCTGCGTCCACAGATTTCCTTTCGTCATGCCCCCGAGAATATATTTCGCCATGATATCAAAAATATCTTCTATGTTTCTGAGTTCTGCATTCTCAATAAATTTAAGTTCATCCTGCTGCGTACGGATAAAATTTCTGGAATAAGCATAGACATAATTTCTGTTAAGCAGTCCGGTGGCCTGCATATCTTTTATAAATGAAAGCAGTGTCCCGTCATAGACGGAAAAAGTCACGGAAGTGGATGCGATATCGTTTCCGTCATAAAGATGGGATGTCTTTTGTCCCTTCTTTTGCTCAAGCCATGGAATATACCGGAATATCTTTTCAAATATTACTCTGTATTTTTGAATTCTCTCCTGCCTGTACAGGTTTTCGCTCTCTACTGACATACCTTCCCACCCTGTCTTCCATACATATATAAATTATCTTACCATAAAAAAAGAAAATGTACACACTAAAATCTGACAATTTATTGTGCAATTTTCTTAGCTTATCGCAAGATGCTAATATCTTTTTATTATTTATCAAAATATTTATAGATTTTTGTCATTTTTAGCAATATAATAACAAAAGAATTGATTACGGAAGTCAATTCGAGCTAATTAGCAATTCCGGAAGAATTCCCCTTTTACACAAGCAGGAAACCCTGAGAGATACTCTCAGGGTTTTCTGTTCATCAATATAATTCCATGTCCGGGTATGGTCAAAAAACCATTTTCAATGCTTCCGCTCTCTTCCCCGGTATATAAACCATTCTCTATCTTCTTTCTGTTGATACTTTCGTTTTCTGCCAGATCGATCACGGCTTTCTCCTCAGAAACATTGATAAACACATAGAGCTTTTCCCCCTCGTATTCTTTTGAAAAGGCAGCTATGGTATCGGAAGAATACTGTTCCAGATTTTCTGTTTTTCCCTTTCGGATTGCCGGATACCGGTTCCTTATTCCGATTGCTTCCTTATAATAGGAATAAACAGATTGTTCATCCTTCTCCTGCTCCTCGAGGCTTCCGAATTTCATTTTTACTTCATCCATATCCGCAGGTCCTTTACACATTCCTTCATAGGAAGGGTCAGATGAAAAATACATAGGAGCCCTCTTGTTTTCATCCTTTCCGGCGCCTTTCATTCCCAGCTCCTCACCGTAATAGATAAAAGCATTTCCGCTCATCAGAAGATTCATGGCCCCGGCGAGCTTTGTCTGCGCCTCTGATCTGTCACCGGCATAATAACCCGCACTTCTTCCCATATCATGATTGGTATAGAAGGGTGCATCAATATAATCGGGATTATGCGCCGAAAACAAGCTCTCTGATTCCTGAAGCCCGCAGCTGTAGGCAGAAGCCGGGATTTCTCCCCTCACCGTCCTTGCAATAATACCGTCTTTATCCGCAAATTCGAAGTCAAATACACTGTCGATCCCACTGTCATAATAACCGGCATATGTATTTTTGTCTGTCCACACCTCTGCCACAAGATAGGCATCCTTTCTCTTCTCCTTTACAATATCCGTAGCCGAGGAGAGGATCTCAGTATTTGTCGCATTTGCCCCTGTCACATATTCCTTTGCTGCATCCAGCCGAAAACCTCCCACTCCCTTGTCCAGCCAGAAATCCGCAATTCTTTCTATTTCGCTTCTCACTTGTTCACTGCTAAGATTGAGATCCGGCATACCATCCCAGAACTGTGCCTCATAATACCAGCATTCACTTCCGGGAACAGGATAACAGTTTCCTTTCTTTTCCCGGCTGAAATGATAATAGTCAACATAGGGGCATTCCTCCGGGTCCGGCTCTTTGTCTCCAAGCGCCGCCAGATAAGAGCAGGCTTCCTGAAACCATGGGTGCTGTGAGGAGCTGTGGTTCAAAACAAGATCAATAATCACCTTGATTCCTCTTTCTTCACACGCTTTCATTAATTCTTCAAAATCTTCCATCGTGCCATACTCAGGGTCAATAGCCATATAATCTGTGACATCATATTTGTGATAGGTCGGTGATGGCATGATAGGCATCAGCCAGATTCCGTTACAGCCAAGATCATCCGTTGTCTCCGGATTACCATCATTAATATAATCCAGTTTTTCCTTTAATCCGGCAAGATCTCCGATGCCGTCACCGTTTCCATCGTAAAAGGAGTAGACAAACACCTCGTAATATGTCCGGTAATTATCTTCCATGGGAACCGGCTCCGTGACATCTGCACTGCCATGACATCCCAGTGTGCCAAGAATCAGCAAAACACCTGCAATCAGCGCTATTAATTTTTTTCTCACTTTGATTTCCTCCAATATCCTTTATCTGCCACAGACGCGCGTCAATGTCCTGATGAATTCTATTCTCTCATCGGAGAGACTTCCCTTTACCATTCTCCATCTCCAGTTCGTTCCTATCGTAGATGGGAAGTTCATTCTCGCCTCATTTCCCAGCTTTAAAATGTCCTGCATCTGCAGGATCACAATATCAGCCACACTGCCATACACTGCGCGAATAATGGCATCCGGTATTTCTTCTCTCTGACTGATATTCAGAAGATCATAGAGAAAAGTGAGTTCCTTCTCCGTCTTTTCTGCGAAATATCCCACGATAGTCTCATTGTCATGGGTTCCGGTATATGCCGCCATATTTCCGTTGTCGAAATTGTAAGGCAGGTGCTCATTTTTTGTATTTCCGTCAAAGGCAAAAAGAAGCACTTTCATTCCGGGCCAGCCCGTTTTCCGCAGAAGCTTCTTCACGGCAGGTACTGCCACGCCAAGGTCCTCCGCAATGATCCTGTTCTTTCCCAGCATCTTTTCTATCACATCCGTCAGCTTTCTGCCGGGGCCTTTATTCCATTTTCCGTTTCTTGCATTTTTGTCCTTTGCCGGAATGCTGTAATATCTTGCAATTCCGATGAAATGGTCAATTCTGACGATATCAAAAAGTCTCGCATTTGCCATCATACGCCTCTTCCACCAGTCAAAGCCATCCTTTTCCATCTCTTCATAATTATAGAGAGGATTTCCCCACTTCTGACCATCATCAGAAAACGCATCCGGTGGACATCCCGCAACCTCCACAGGCTTTCCTTCCCATCCAGCTGAAACTGCTTTCTCTCCGCCCATACATCGGCACTGTCAAGCGCCACATAGAGAGGAATGTCACCTATGATCTTTATTCCCTTTTCATTGGCGTAGGTCTTCAGCTTATCCCACTGTTCAAAGAACATAAACTGCAGAAATTTATAAAAACGGATATCCTTTTTGAGTTCCCGCTTGCACTGCGAAATCGCCTTCTCTTCCCTGTTTCGAAGGGGCGCATCCCACTCCGCAAAAGCCTTGCCTCCCTGACTGTTTTTGATTGCCATGTAAAGACTGTAATCATTCAGCCATGATTTATTTTCCTTACAGAAGCTTTTGTATTTTTCAGAAGATCTGTCGAAACGCTGAAAGGCCCGGTAAAGCACCTGAAATCTGTTTTCATAGAGAAGACCGTAATCCACATCATTCTCCTTCTGCCCAAAGGAAAGATTTTTAAGTTCCTTCTCCGTCAAAAGTCCCTGCTCCAAAAGCAGATCAAGATCGATCAGATAAGGATTACCTGCAAAGGCAGAAAACGATTGATAAGGGCTGTCTCCGTAACCGGTAGGGCCCAGAGGAAGTACCTGCCAGTATTTTTGCCCCATCTGTACCAAAAGGTCTACAAATTCGTAAGCCGCCTTCCCCATTGTGCCGATTCCGTAAGGTGACGGCAGACTTGTGATTGACAATAAAATTCCTGCTCCCCGTTTCATTCTTCCCATACTACCCCTTTTTCCTCCTATATTTTCGTATTTTTTCGTTAAAAAGATAAAAAAGAAACCCTTAAAAACTTATTATCTTTAAGGGTTTTGGAGCAGGGGCAGTAGGAATCGAACCCACATCGACGGTTTTGGAGACCGCTGTTCTACCTTTGAACTATGCCCCTATTCATGCGGCTTTAAAGCCACCGAGGATTATTATACCTAAAACCCACTTATCTGTCAACAGCTTTTGCCGTAGAATTTCGGATCACAAACTCGGGTCGCAACAATGTTTTGCTGACAGATACATGATTCATAAGGGAGTGAAGTGCCATATATCCACATTTGCCAAGTTCCAGGCGATCCTGTCTGATAGTGGTAAGTGCCGGGGTGGTATAAGCAGAGAGCGGCAGATCATCAAATCCGATCACGCTCACGTCCTCCGGTACCCGGTATCCGCATTTTTCACACTCTTTGATTGTGCCGTAAGCAAGAAGATCATTGCCACAGACAATGGCAGTTGCCTTGTTTTTCAAAAATGAAGGGACAAAATCCTTTGCAGACTCTGCCACGTAATAGCCATTGGCAACCAGCTCATCCTGAAGTGCAAGATGGTGCGCCGCCATACTGTCATAAAATGCCTGCTGTCTCTGCTCTGTGATCATAGAATGAAGAGAACCATTTAAAAAAGCGATTCTGGTATGGCCAAGCTGTGTCAGGTGCTCTATGGCTGTATCAATTCCTTCAAAGCTGTCTGTACCAATATATGCTACATTGGGATTTTTGCGAATAAAATTATCAAAGAGTACTGTAGGAATTCCTGTACTTTCAAGTTGCTTCATCCATTCATCCTGAAGCGCAAACCCCACAAGAAATGCACCGGAATATCCGTTTTTCAGCATAAAGGTATCATATTTTTCCTTGGTTTGAAACCCCGGGGTTATGGGAAGTACCTCCACATGCCAGTTATCCCTGTAAGCAGCCTGTCTGAATCCGAGTATAATATCGTAACCAAACTGACTGGCAGACTCATAGTCCATATTTTCCACAAAAACGCAAAGCTTTTTGTGTTCTTCTTTTTTCATTCTTTTGGTAACATATCCCATTTCCACCGCTGTATCCAGGATCTTCTGGCGCAGTTCCGCACTGACATCATTTGCACCATTTAATCCTTTTGAGACAGTGCTGATGGAAACACCAAGTTTCTCAGCGATCTCTCTGATCGTAGCCATAAATCTCTCCTCTTTCACGGAGTCCTATGCTTTGCATCGTATTAATATTGCAGTCTGTCCTTTGTATCGGCTTCCACCTGCGCACTAAAGCTTTTCAGTTCTTTGGTAGGCTCATAATTTTCTTCTCCGTAGAGTATTTCGTGGAGCCTGACCACATTGTCTTCCAAAGAGGTAGGCACAATACAGGAGCCTTCCGTTCCGATGGTTCCTCCATTAAGCATACCTGCAAAAGGAAAACCGTCACTGACAGTTACTTTATAATCACCGATCATACCAAGTACCGGTACGATATCCTCAATGTCCACAGAAGTTACAATGTGCGGGAATACCGCATTCATGGCATCCATCAGCTTGCTGACGGATACTGTCTTGGCTTTTTCCATCATGGCTACAAGTACATCCCTCTGTCTCTGTGTACGTTCAAAGTCGTCACCCACATAGCGGATTCTGCAGTATGCCGTAGCCTGCAGGCCGTTTAGCGTCTGAAGTCCCGGTTCTGTTACCGGCGTATAATCCACACCGGCTGTTGCCGTAAAATTCTTGCCATCATCGCTGTTTCCAACCATACTGATCTGATAATTATTCAAATGACTGATTTCTTCTTCCCTCACGTCGATCTCAACACCGCCCAGGGCATCCACTGCCTCCATCAATCCCTCAAAGCCTACCGTTATATAGTCTGTCACATAAAGGTCAGTATTCATATTGATCATGGAAAGAGCCTGCTCCGGTCCTCCTAAAGCATAAGCCTTATTGCATTTTCCATAGGAATCGTTTCCTACATTCAGATAGGTATCTCTGTAGATGGAAATAAGACGCACTTCATGTTTGTCCATATCAACAGAGCAGATCATGATCGTATCACTCCGGTTATTTCCCTTGCCCAGATTTTCATCTCTGGCATCCACCCCAAAAAATGCGATATTGTAAATGCCCGTATACTCATTCACATTTTCGCCTTCCGTATTTTCCGTTACTTTCTCCTTTATTTCCTCATTGACAGCAATCTTTTCCTCATCGATTTTTGCCTTTTTTACACCATTCTCACCGGTAGTTCGAAGTATCACATATAATGCTGCTACCGCTATGATCAGTACCAGCACTTCTACAATAAACAACGGGATATGCTTCACCCATTTTTTCTTATCCATTACCTGCTCCTTTATGTACAATCAGAAAACTGACAAAATCATTTAAGTATTTTACCATAATTTAATCATTATTTGAATAGAGAAAGCGAAATTTTTAAGATTTTTTTAAAATAATCACTAAAAACGTCATAATTTTGTCATATTTTTTGTTGAAACCATCAGATCAGATCCATAGCTTCTCCCACGTGGCTGACTCCTATGATCTTGATTCCGGAGATTTCCTTAACACTGTCCATGCACACAGAAGGGATCACACAGGTAGCAAAGCCAAGCTTTTTTGCCTCCTGGACCCTTACAGGTATCATGCTGACAGCCCGCACTTCTCCGGAAAGTCCTACTTCTCCCATCACGATCATGTCGCTGCCCACAGCCCTGTTTTTAAAGCTGGACACAATCGCCATGGCAATGCCCAGGTCAATGGCCGGTTCCTGTATCTTAATACCGCCTGCAATGTTTACATAGGCATCACAATTTCCCATCTGAAGCCCCAGACGTTTTTCCAAAACTGCCATCAAAAGATTGACCCGGTTAAAATCCGTCCCCGTAGTCTGTCTTCTGGGAATACCAAAATTACTATGACAGACAAGGGCCTGTATTTCCACAAGAATGGGTCTTGTTCCTTCCATGGAACAGGCAACCACCGATCCACTGGCATTTTCCGGTCTTCCGTTCAGCATAAACTCGGAAGGGTTGAGCACCTCCCTAAGTCCTTCCGCCTCCATTTCAAACACACCGATTTCATTGGTGGAGCCAAAACGATTCTTCACACCCCGCAGGAGTCTGTAGGAGGCATGTCTGTCTCCCTCGAAATAAAGCACAGTATCCACCATGTGTTCAAGGACCCGCGGTCCGGCCACCGTTCCTTCCTTTGTCACATGTCCGACAATAAATATGGATACGCCAAGCCCCTTTGCAAGCTGCAGAAAAAGTCCTGTAGCCTCCCTCACCTGGGAGATGCTGCCCGGAGCTGCAGAAATCTCTCCGTGAAACATGGTCTGAATAGAATCAATGATAACAACTTCCGGTTTACTTCTCTTAATCGTTTCCTCGATACTCTCAAGGTTCGTCTCACACAGAAGCTTCAGATGATCGCTGAAGGTTCCGATTCTGTTCGCCCGAAGCTTAATCTGCTTTAAAGACTCTTCTCCGGAAACATAAAGCACTTCCCGTCCGTCTCCCGCAAGGTTTCTGCAGACCTGCAAAAGCAAGGTTGACTTGCCGATTCCGGGATCTCCTCCCACCAGAGTAAGAGACCCTGCAACGATCCCGCCTCCAAGTACTCTGTCAAGTTCCCCGATACCGGTAGAAATCCTGTCTTCTTTCTCAATAGAAACTTCCGACAGCTTTGCCGGTTTATTTTTCTCCGAGAAGCCTGTGACCGTTTTCATTCTGCTGCTTTTCCCCTGTCCGGTCACTACCTGCTCCTCCACAAAAGTATTCCATTCCCTGCAGCCCGGGCACTGTCCCATCCACTTGGCTGATTCATAGCCGCAGTTCTGACAAAAAAATACCGTATTCTTCCCTTTTGCCATATTTCATCTCCCCATTTTCCTGCCGGGTTTCACACACTTAATGAACTGTGAACCGCCTTATCGGCGTAAAAGAGCCTTCTTCCCGATCCGGTCAGAAGGCTCCTGTTCCTATTTACTTACAATATCGACTTTGACTTCTCCTGCTCCTGCAAGCTCTACGCTGAGATTCAATTTACCGCCAAGCCCTGTTTTCATCTTTCCGATATTCTGATCCGCTACATATACCACATATTCCGTATCCTCTGTCAGTCCAACGGTGATCTGGGCATCTTCATCACCTTCCACCAGAAAACTGACACCCTTTTCGTTTTCCGAAAAATCCAGCACACTGGTACCCGGTACGGATTCATATACGAAAAGACCGTTTCTCTCTAATTTGGTCATGGTCTTAAAGGTTTTTACCTTATATAAGTCTCCATCGTGTTCGAAATTATCTACTTTCTCTTTTGTCTCCAGCTTATGATTGCCAAAACTAATGCTTCCGTTTGTCTCCTGACGAATCAGTTCATCTACAACAGCCATTTTTGTGTCCTCCCGATTGCATGTCTTTTGTGTTTCAGATATTCCTAGTATAATCTATTTTCGGCAGAATCGCCACTAAAATTTTACTTTACATCAAAAACAACTTTTCCTTTTCGATAGCCTGCCGTAACCGTATCGCCCTGCTGAACCCTGCCTGAGAGGATTTCTTCCGACAGCTGATCCTCCACCACCTGCTGAAGCGCTCTTTTTAACGGTCTCGCACCCATTTTGTAATCAGCATATTTCTCTACAATATGATCTTTCAGGGCGCTGCTGAATGTCAATTTGATTTTCATCTGTTTCCTGCTTCTGTCCGAGAGATTGGTGCAAAGGAGCGCAATGATTTTGTTCATATCCTCCTTGCCAAGAGGATGGAACACCATAATCTCATCTATTCGATTGATAAATTCCGGTTTGAAGATCTTCTTTACTTCTTCCATGACACCGGACTTCATCTTTTCATAATCCTGTTCTTTGGTAGTGGCAATACCAAAGCCAAGGTTTTTGGGCTCTATGATCCTTTGTGCTCCTGCGTTGGAAGTCATGATCAGAACCGTATTTTTGAAGCTCACCTTTCTTCCCTTGGAGTCTGTGATATGCCCGTCATCCAGCACCTGTAAAAGAACATTGAATACATCGGGATGGGCTTTCTCAATCTCATCAAAAAGTACTACGGAATAAGGATTTTTCCGGATTTTTTCACTGAGCTGTCCACCCTCTTCAAATCCTACATATCCCGGAGGAGACCCAATCATTTTGGATACGGAGTGACCCTCCATATACTCTGACATATCCACTCTGATCAGCGCATTTTCCGAGCCGAACATGGCCTCCGCAAGGGCTTTGGAAAGTTCTGTTTTTCCCACACCTGTAGGTCCCAGAAACAGGAATGATCCGATGGGTTTTTCCGGATCCTGCAAGCCTACTCTTCCTCTTCTGATTGCCTTGGAAACAGCCTCCACAGCTGCCTGTTGCCCGATCACTCTCTTGTGCAGAACATCCTCCAGCTTAAGCAGTCTCTCACTTTCCTTTTCTGTCAGTTTCTTGACCGGAATTCTGGTCCAGGAAGCCACCACTTCTGCAATCTCATTTTCTCCTACGATAATCTTTGTCTCTTCCTGTTTTTTGCGATTATTTTCCTTGAGTCTGCCATATTTTTTAATCAGCTTTTCCTGCTCCTTACGAAGCTCTCCGGCCTTTTCAAATTCTCTGTCTTTCAGACAGATTTCCACCTGCCCATCCAGATCGGATATCTGCTTTTGCAGCTCTTTCAATTTATCAGGTGTATGCATTGCCTTTAACCGGGCCGCTGCTGCCGCTTCATCCATCAGATCAATGGCTTTGTCGGGAAGATTCCTGTCGTTAATATATCTCTCTGAAAGCTGAACTGCCGCAGTAATTGCTTCCTGCGTGATTTCCACTTTGTGGTGTTCCTCATACTTGTGAACAATTCCCTTCAGAATTTCAATGGACTGTGAAATGGTAGGTTCCTCCACCATAACCGATTGAAAACGTCTTTCCAGGGCGGCATCCTTCTCCACGTATTTATGATACTCTGCTATGGTGGTTGCGCCGATCAACTGAAGTTCCCCTCTTGCAAGAGAGGGCTTCAAAATATTGGAGGCATCGATAGCGCCTTCTGCACCTCCGGCTCCGATAATCGTATGCATCTCATCCAGAAAAAGAATGATATTTCCGTCTTCCTGTACTTCCTGAATGACTTTCTTTATTCTCTCTTCAAACTCTCCTCTGTATTTGGAACCTGCCACCATACCGGACAGATCCAATGTGAGAAGCCGTTTATTCTGTACGGTAAAGGGCACTTCTCCCGATGCAATCCTGGCAGCAAGTCCTTCCACCACAGCGGTTTTCCCGACTCCCGGCTCTCCGATCAGACAGGGATTGTTTTTGCTTCTCCTGCTTAAGATCTCAATCACTCTTTTGATTTCATCGTCCCGTCCGATCACCGGATCCAGTTTTCCCGCAAGGGCAAGGGCCGTAAGATCACGACTGTACTGATCCAGGGTGGATGTACCGCTTTTTTTGCTTCTCGGCTTGCCGGAAAGGTCCTCCTTATATAATCCGGGGTCTGCGCCGATGGCTGCCAGTGTATCTATATATACCTTCTGGATAGCAATTCCCATGGTCTTAAGAAGGCGTGTCGCTACACATTCACCTTCCTTTAACATCGCAAGCAGAATATGCTCTGTGCCTGTCTGATCCGCATAGAATCTCTGCGCCTGTCTGTGAGCCTCCTCCAAAACAGCCTCACAACGTGGAGAATAGCCTTCCCGTTCCTTAACAGTCACCACAGATTCCGGAACGATCAGTTCCTTTATCATTTCAAGAAGTCTGTCTTCCTCAACACCGTTTTCCGAAAGCACACCGGCTGCCACACCTGTGCGCTCCTTTAACAGGCCCACCAGAACATGCTCTGTACCCACATATCCTGCATGCATTTTCGAAGCCGTTTTCTCTGCCAGCATCAGTGCTGTCTTTGCTTTATCCGTAAACCTTCCTGACTGCATGTCAAAATCCTCCATATTCTTCATAAATATCATCAATCATCGCATGAACCTCTTCCCTCGTAATCCCCTTACAGCTTGCCTTTGCAAGAATTACGCGAAGATTTGTCTCAATCTCTTCCAGTGCCTTTAGCCTATCTGCATTCAGTGCAATGACTGCACCTTTTCTTCTGTCCATCCGGACAAAACCTTCATTCTTCAGCACCGTATATGCCTTATTCACTGTATGCATATTGATACCAATCTGGTCTGCCAGAGCGCGCACGGAAGGAAGCGTGTCTCCCTCCTGA
Organism: uncultured Clostridium sp.; assembly: GCA_945917985.1. Classification (GTDB taxonomy): domain Bacteria; phylum Bacillota; class Clostridia; order Lachnospirales; family Lachnospiraceae; genus Suilimivivens. Next base: position 81,854 of record CAMEIH010000002.1, read on the forward strand.
TACTGTGATGTTGCAATTCCCAGTATGATCTGATTGCGCAGCTGCAGATAAATAGCTTCTTCGCTGTTAAAATCTATTTCAATTATCATGTAATACACCCATATTTTATATTGTCTTATTGTACATAAGAGGAATAGCTGATGCTATCCCTCTCATCCCTCATTTGTATTTACAAATCTTTATCATCCATGTTCAGAAATTCAAACTCAAACTCATCGTCATCCACAAGGAAGTTCTGTGTTTTTCTCGGTGCCGGTTTCTTTACAGGCTTCTTTTCTTCCGCAGCCTGCAATTCTGCTTCCGGTCGTTTTTTCTTCACCGTTTTTTCTGCCGACCTGTCTGTCCCCTCCGGGAAGCTCTCCTTCACTTTTTTCTTTTTCACAGGAACAGGCTCTTCGTAAAATTCTTCTGCCTCTACACTTTTTTTCTTCTTTTTGGGAATCACCGGCTCCGGTTCTTCCTCCTCTTCCTCATCTTCATAATCCTCATAATAGTAGGCATCTTTCAGTTTAAAGATCAGCACAGTCATGACAATTACAAGGATAACGATAATGACTGCCAATATAATAATGATTATTTTTTCATTCTTCACCTGGCTTTGCAGGGAAGTGTTGTTTTCATTCACCTGATTTACCACATCCAGAAGATTGGTCACTGACATCATGGTACCGTTGGTATTATCATAAAGCCAGTAAGTTTCATCATTATATACTACTTCATAATCATTATGTTCAGGTTCTGCAGGCTCGTTTACTTCGCTCTCCTGAGAGTCTTCCGTTCCTGCCGCATTCTCGCCGTCTGCCCCCTCTGTATTTTCCGCTTCTGTTCCTTCTGTAGCGGCACTCTCTTCTCCATTTCCTTCACCGGCTTCTGTAGTACCCGTCTCCGCGGAAGGGGCCTCTCCTACTGTGATCAGGTCTGCGCGCACGTAGCCTTCCACTGTTTTTCCGTTTTTGTTACAAGTCATCTGGTACCATTTGTTTCCTGCACTGTCAGTGGCTTCACCGATCAGTGTAATGGCAGTTCCCTTAGTGAGAGAAGTAACCGCATCATGAGAGGTAGATGCACCGGAGCGGATTCTGACACTGTCCTGAGAGATGAATGCTGCTGTTTCTCCTATGGAAGTAGGAACTGTCTCTGCAGGTTTTTCAGAAGTTGCACTGCTTTCAGAACTGCTTGATGAACTTGATGAAGTCACTTCAATTGTATCACTTGTCTGAACCAGATCACTCCTGATATAGCCATATCCTCCGTTGGTGACAGATACCTTATACCATACCATTCCCGAAGCATCTTTTACAGCACCTAAAATGTCAATGGTTTTTCCTTTTACGGTGCTTCCCACAACCTCGCTGTCTGTACTTGCCTGAGCTCTGATCTTGGCAGTCTCGGCTGTCACCTTTCCTTCTGCCGCTTCACCGATCAATACCTGACACGTAAAGAACAGTACAAATACTGCCACGCCAAGCATTCCTTTTATCCATGCTTCCTTCTGAAACAAAGTTCTCATTGTCTTCACAGTTTTTCTCCTTACCTTTCCCATGTAAAACGCTTGCTACCGCTGTCTCCGTGCATTCCCGCACTACCGCCGCTGATAGCAGCTTTTCTTTTGGCACGCGCTTCTTCTTCCATCTGACGATGATACAACATCTCGCACTTACTGCAAAGTCTGCCGCTGTTGATGTTCGCGCCACACATTTCGCATCTGATATAACCGCCTGCGTTATTGATTATCTCAAAACGATTATCCTTGATCATATCTCTGATTGACTTGTGGGTTACTCCTGTCGCCTCCGAAATTTCAGCCACATTTGCTCCCCTGTGACGGTCCAGGTAATTACGTACTTTGCCGTAATCATCATAGGCCATTTCCCCGCAATCCTCACACTGATATTCGCCAAGTCCCTTATAGACCAAAACTCCCCTACATTTGTTGCAGAAAGTAGGTCTGTGAAAATCATCAAGGATCATCTTTTTCATCATTCCATCCATATAAGAATACCCTCTTTTTCTTTAGGCTTTATGCTTCGTCAATCGCCTTGCCGATATCATGACGCATGTATTTATTCTCAAATGTTACCCACTCTGTTGCAACGTAAGCATTTTTTCTGGCTTCCTTAAGGTCCTTGCCCTTGGCAGTAATTCCAAGGACGCGCCCTCCGTTTGTCACAATACCTTCCTCGGTTTTTCTGGTTCCCGCATGGAAGCAGAAGTAAGAATCCTGTCCCTCAAATTTTTCAAGTCCATGGATCAAAAATCCCTTTTCATACTTCACCGGATAGCCTTCTGAAGCAAGTACCACACAGACTGCCGCATTGTCCTCAAACTGAAGATCGATCTCGTCAAGTCTTCCGTCAATGCAGGCCTCCATCACCTCTATAATATCATTCTTCATTCTGGGAAGCACTACCTGCGCTTCAGGGTCTCCGAATCTGGCATTGTATTCCAGAACCCTGGGGCCCTTCTCTGTTAACATCAGTCCGAAGAATATAATACCTTTAAATTCTCTTCCCTCTGCCGCCATGGCATCCACCGTGGGCTGATAAATATATTTCCTGCAGAATTCATCCACCTCTTTCGTATAGAAAGGACTGGGTGAAAAGGTTCCCATACCACCGGTGTTGAGACCGGTATCTCCGTCTCCGGCTCTCTTATGATCCTGGGCTGATGTCATGGTCTTGATGGTCTTACCGTCAACAAAAGAAAGTACGGAAACCTCGCGTCCTGTCATAAATTCTTCGATTACAAGGCGGTTGCCGGCACTGCCAAACTGTTTGTCCAGCATGATGCTCTTGACACCATCCTTTGCCTCCTGCAGATTCTGGCAGATCAGCACTCCTTTTCCGAGAGCAAGTCCGTCAGCCTTAAGAACAATGGGAAAATCCGCTGTTTCCAGATAAGCAAGCGCTGCCTCAGGTGTATCGAAGTTTTCATATGCAGCCGTCGGAATATTGTATTTTTTCATCAGATCCTTGGAAAAAGCCTTGCTTCCTTCCAGAATTGCCGCATTCTTTCTGGGACCGAATGCCCTAAGACCTGCCGCATTCAGTTCATCCACCAGTCCTCCTACCAGAGGATCATCCATCCCCACAATCGTCAGATCAATTTCTTTTTCTTTGGCAAATGCCACAATTTTATCAAATTCCATTGCTCCGATAGGCACACACTCAGCAATCAGACCGATGCCTGCATTTCCCGGAGCGCAATATATTTTATCCACATTTTTACATTTTGAAACGCTGGTGGCAATGGCATGTTCCCTGCCGCCGCTTCCTACGATCAGTACCTTCACAATCAACACCCTTTCCGGCAACATCTGTTTTGCGGTTTCTGCTGCCTTCCGTTATTTCGTTCTCGTGGCAATTTCATCAATCGCTTTCGGCAGAATCACCCATTCTGCCTGTTCCATGACGCGTCTCTGAAGGACTTCCGGCGTATCTCCGGGGAGTACCTCCACTGCCTTCTGCGCGATAATGGTTCCCGTATCCGTTCCCTCATCCACGTAATGGACTGTGGCACCCGTTACTTTGACCCCTCTCTTCAATGCTTCCTCATGAACCTTCAATCCGTAAAATCCTGTTCCGCAGAAAGAAGGAATCAGAGAAGGATGGATATTGATGATCCTGTCTCTATAGGTTGCAATCATCTGCTTTGGCAAAATGACAAGAAAGCCGGCCAGCACGATGAGATCCGGGGCAAGCTCTGCAAGCTTATCGAGAAATGCCTGATTAAAAGCTTCTCTGTCTGCATAATCCTTAGGCGAAATACAGAAAGCCGGAATCTCATTTTCCTTTGCTCTTGTCAGTGCATAAGCACCTGCATTATTGCTGATCACGCCCACAATCCTCGTATTTCTGATGGTTCCGCTCTTCACACCATCAATAATTGCCTGGAGATTGGTTCCACCGCCGGACACACATACTACGATGTTTAACATACGGTTACTCCTTTTTCTCCCTGTTCCACATGACCAACCACATATGCCTTTTCTCCCGCTGCTTCAAGAGCCGCAATGGTCTTATCCACATCTGCAGGATCTATGGCAAGCACCATGCCAAGTCCCATATTGTATGTATTGTACATCATCTTTTCTTCCAGATTTCCGGTTCTGCGCATCAGTTCAAAGATGGGCGGAATTTCATAGCTGTCCTTCTTTACCACTGCACGTACTCCTTCCGGAAGCATTCTCGGAATATTCTCATAGAAACCGCCGCCTGTGATATGGCTGCATCCCTTAATGGTAACACCCGCATCCTTCACACTCTTAAGTGCTTTTACATAAATCTTAGTGGGGGCAAGAAGTGCTTCTCCAAGGGTGGTTCCCAGTTCATCATAATAAGTGTTAAGACTCTCAGCTGTCATATCAAAAATTCTTCTGACAAGAGAAAAGCCGTTGCTGTGAACACCAGACGATGCAATACCGATCAGGGTATCACCGGGCTTTATGCTTTCCCCTGTAATCAGATCCTTTTCATCTACAACACCTACGGCAAAACCGGCAAGATCATATTCGTCCATGGGATAAAAACCGGGCATCTCCGCCGTCTCTCCTCCGATGAGTGCAGCCCCTGCCTGCTTGCAACCATCTGCAACGCCTTTGACAATGGTTGCAATCTTTTCGGGATAATTCTTGCCGCATGCGATATAGTCAAGGAAAAATAAAGGTTCCCCGCCGGCACATGCAATATCGTTCACACACATGGCCACACAGTCAATACCTACCGTATCATGCTTGTCCATAATAAAAGCAAGCTTTAATTTGGTTCCTACACCGTCAGTACCGGAAACCAGAGTGGGCTTTTCCATGTTCTTGATGGCACTGAGTGAAAAAGCACCCGAAAATCCTCCAAGTCCTCCAAGGACTTCGGGACGCATGGTCTCCTTCACATATTTTTTCATCAGTTCCACTGACTGATATCCTGCTTCAATGTCTACTCCGGCATTCTTGTAATCCATTTCCTTTTCCTCCGCTTGTTTATAAAATAAATTTAGTAATTCTTATATCCGACCTCTGAAAGACGGGCATCCTTCTTCTGGACACTCTCCTTTAACTTCCGGCTGTACGCTTTCAGTCTGTCCAGCAAAGCCTCATCCGATGTTGCCAGAATTTTGGCTGCAAGCAGACCTGCATTGGCTCCGCCGTTAATGGCAACCGTAGCCACCGGAATCCCGGAGGGCATCTGCACGATTGAGTACAGGGAATCCCTGCCGCCGAGGGATGTTGTATGCATGGGGATACCGATCACCGGCATAGGGAAAATTGCCGCGCACATACCGGGCAGATGGGCTGCCATACCTGCTCCCGCAATGATCACTTTGAATCCTTTTTCCTCTGCAGTCTTCGCATATTCAAAAAACACATCCGGCTCTCTGTGAGCGGAAATAATCTTCATCTCATAGGAAATACCAAGCTCCTCCAATATATCGGCAGCCTTCGCCATCACCGGCATATCGGAATCACTGCCCATTACGATACCAACCTGTGCCATTATCTTCTCCTCCGTTTCGCTCTGTGATACAATTTCTGCATCACCTCATACGTTAATATCATACTAAAAATCGGACTTTGATGCAACTGTATTCTCTGAAGGGTTTCTAAAGGTTTTCTAAAGGTTTATTCAGCTCCTCACAGCCCGGAAGCACAAAAACGCCTTCCTCAATAATGGGAATCACTTCCTCATCCTTCGTTACCACGCTGACCTCTGCCAATTCATCATAGGGAATGGTGATATCCGTATGGCAGTTAAAGTATGCTTTTGTGCTGTCCGACTTTCGAAGAAGGGAACATTCATTGTCCCTGGCAATGATCTCTTTTCCATCCGGATTAAACACTGCCACATCCTCGGCATGGGAATAGCAGGTATCGCCAACGGCAAAATGAGGTCCCGTCTTCTCCGCTATTAAAATAGGAAGTTTATCCTCTATACCGTATTTTCTTCCCACCACATATGCCGTGGTATTGGTTCCGATGGCAAATTCCCCTATGGGAAGAGTCTCATGATGAAACAGTACATTATCCTTGATATACTTTTTATTTTCCTCCGGGTCATCAAAGTTGCGGCAACCATACTCTGTCACTTTTCCGTCCTTAAATGTGAGGCAAAGATCCTTATATTCCAGCTCATTTAAGAAAACTCTGGTCACATGCAGAATTCCTTCCGTGCCCGTTAGAACCGGTGAAGTGAACACCTCTCCCACCGGAATGTTCACATCTGCCACGCAGTTTTCAAAATTAGTCTGCTTTGAAGGCTCTGTGAGTGTATGGAGCATCACTTTCAGATTGGTCCTGTTCTTTCCCATACCCTTAATTACCACATACTTTCCCTTGTCAAGAGTGTCAATCATGGTCTGCTGAATGGTCTGATAAAGCTTGTAATCAAGGGTATTGATTTTTATTACTTCATCAAAGATTTCTCCATAATTCTCTCCGATTTCCGGTGTTGGAAAGGCGATGATGGTAAAGCTTCTCTCCTCGCCTTTGATGTAGCGGTTCTGCAGCTGTCCTGCTGCTGCCGCATATTCCACGGAAAGCTTCTGCTGGGCATCACTTAAGTGAGGGGCTTCCTTTTTTTCCTTCAGGTCAGCAGGCGCTTCTCCAAACACTTCCACCACTGCAGGACCACCGAATGTGGCAGCCTGCTCCTTATAGATCTCATAGCCCTCCTGCCAGGCCTCCATTCTCACCTGCACAAGGCGTTTATCAAGGAACAGAGCCTGATCATCCTTGTGATCAAAATCATACTGTTTATTGGGGATAGCACCATAGTATCCGATCCGGCTAAGACCCTTTCCCTGTAAAAGACTGGATGCCGCCCGATAGATTGTAGGCTTAAGACCAATTTTATCAAAGTTCTCAATGGCTCTCTTTATCATTCTCTCAAATCCGAGGCAATACCGGATGTTGACAATTTTCTTTTTGGAGATATCCTTATTTCCGACGGCGAAGCCGATCCGGTAGCCTTCCGTATAGGTATCTGCCATGAGAGCAATGGTCTTCTCCGGAAGGTTCTTTAAATGTTCCCATGTCTTCAATTCACTCTCCGTAATATATTCCCCGAAATAATACAGATATTCCGGGCTGTCCAAATCGCCGTTTTTCATGATATTCCACGCAAAATCCTGATCCGGCAAAAACATGGCACCAAGCTTCTCTTCAAAAGCATCACGCGTATAATCGCTGACAAACCAGTATACATTTTCTCTGATCTCCTCATATATGGGAATTTCCCCTGTCTCCTGAAGGGCACAGATAAAGGATGCATAGATTTCCAGGAAAAGCTCCATACGGATCACCATGTCCTCCTGCTTCTTTTCATAAGCAAAAACGATCAGACTTCTGAGCTCCGCATACAAAAAGGAAAACAGCTTTCCGTAGTCTTTCCCAAGCCGGGCAACACTATAAGCCGGATTTGCATAGCTTTTGTCATAATTTTCAGGCAGGATATCCCGATAAAGCTCATGGTTCTTTTCCTGCAATTCCTCAAGAGAGGCCAGATACAGCTTTCCATTTGCCACATAGCGGTAGGTGTCCGCCATGAGGATCAGAAAATCTGCCATGGTATGAAAATACTGCCTGAAGTTTTCGGGCATTACCGCACCTTTTTCTGCTCCCTCTTCCATATTCAAATCACCTGATGTTTCCTTCTTTATTTCATGAATTCTTTCTTCCGCAAGTAAAAATCTTTCTTCCACCATTAGTTTACATACGCTCCTGCATACATGATTAGACTTAATATGAAAAAGGCGATCACATTAAATATGATGCCAAGCACCGGAAAAAGCTTGAATCTGTCTTTCTCCATAAGTGACGAAATGCCGAGGAATAATCCCACCAGCATAAAAACAGATGCCAGAACACCCGCCGCACCATATCTCTCAGAAGATTCTCCTCCTCCGAGATAAGATAAATATACGGCAGTGACATAGGTCACAATAGAAAGGATACCCAGAATAAAAGACATAATTCCCTTTTTCGGGTGATCCTTGTTGGTAAAAATATATCCTTTTCTAAATGCCATAAATTTTCCTGCTCCTACAAAGTGAAAAGGCACTCCTGAATCCAGAAATGCCTGCTCAATTTAAAATAAAATTTTTGATTTGCCCGAAAGGAGCTTTGCCCCTCCAACGATCATCAATATACCGCAGACAAGACCCACAACTAAGGTTACCACTCCAACTGCAATGCTCATGGCTCCGCTGCCGCTCATGGTCTTATAAATCTTTTCTTCCATTCTATCCTTCCTTTCCCTACTTAGCCCCATAGGTCTCATAATAAGCATCGATCGCCGCCTTCAGGGTATCATCAATATAAACCTTACCCTTATACTCCTTATTATATAAGTACTCTACCACCTCCGCCATGGTCACAATGGCATTGGCATCAAATCCGTATTTTTCTTTGATCTCGATCAGGGCGCTCTTTTCACCCTGTCCCTTTTCCATTCTGTTTAAGGAAACCATAAGACCCTTGATCTCCACATCAGCCTGCGCCTTGATGATCGGGAAGGTTTCTTCAATAGACTTGCCGGAGGTAGTGACATCCTCGATGATGACCACTCTGTCACCGTCCTTTAACTTGCTTCCGAGAAGGATTCCGGTGTCCCCGTGATCCTTTACCTCTTTCCGGTTGGAGCAGTAACGGATCTCCTTGCCGTACAATTCGCTGATCGCCATGGTTGTTGCGACAGATAAGGGAATTCCCTTATAAGCAGGTCCGAAAAGTACATCAAAATCAAGACCATAATTGTCATGGATTGCTTTTGCATAGTATTCACCCAGCTTACGAAGCTGTGAACCGGTCACATAGGCCCCGGCATTCATAAAGAAAGGTGACTTTCTTCCGCTCTTTAATGTAAACTCGCCAAACTTGAGTACCTGGCTGTCCACCATAAATTCAATAAATTCCTGCTTGTATTGTTCCATCTCTTCGTCTCCTTTGCATCATGAATCATTTTCAATCCTATCATAAATTACAGTGATTTTCAATATTTAGTGTTGATCCGTAAACAGAAGACCAAAGCTGCCGGGACCGCAATTTGCCGATATGGACGGTGATGCCTTCTGGAGGATGATTTTTTCAAAGGATACCCTGCTTTTCACCTTTTCCTCGATCTTCGTAAGTTCATCGTCTGTCAGTCCGGCATAAACAATAAATAATATCCTCTTATCAATATCAGATGAATTCTTCAGGGCCGCACCTATATATCTTTCCCATGCTCTTTCGCGTGTTCCCATTCGGAATGACTTTACCTTCATACTGCTCTTCTTTAAAGTAATCACAGGATGCATCATAAGCGCCTGACAGATTTTATTGATCCTTGCAGGAATTCTGTGAGCTCTTACGAGATATTCCGTACTGTCCACGATAAAGCTCGTTCTGACATACCGCTTTACATACTCTATTTCCCGGATCACGGATTCCTTGTTCATCCCGCCGGCCACACATTCAGCTGCCTCTAAAACCACAAGTCCCGTTCCGGCAGACAGATGTTCCGAATCCACAACTGTCACATTGTCAAATATTTTGGAAGCCTCCAGGGCAAATGCATAACCAAGGCTCACATTTTGGGCCATAGTAATATGGATAATAGATTGGGCTATTGTCAGCTGCTGCGCAAAAAATTCTTCGTAATCTTTCACGGTCGGCTCTTCTGACCACGCACGCTTCTGTGTCTCCGTCAAATAGGATAATACCCCATCAGCCCCTGTCTCTATTCCATCCAGGAATTCCCCACCTTCTGTACAGACCTTATAGGGAATGACCGGGATCTGATATTTCTCAATAAAATCCTTTGGAAGATCACACACACTTTCCGTGGTGATCATAAGGGGAATTCTGTTTCTGTAAGCCGGAGCTGACGCCTGTGCCCGCTCCGATAAATCTCCTGTGTTCATCAGTTTTACCAGGTTCTCCGGAAGATGTCTCAAAAGCTCTGTCTCCAGCTGTTCTCCACTGACAGGTTTGAGGAGATAGCCGTCAAATCCCTCTCTTCTGTACAGCCTCTGATTTTCCGTTCCCACATTGGCAGTCAAAATTACCACCGGTGTATTCTGGTTCAGTCCTCCGGTCTGGGAACGAACAGCGTGGAGGCATTCGATACCGTCCATAACCGGCATCAAGTGGTCCATCAAAATAAGGTCATACCGGTTTTGAATGGTTTTTTTCAAACATTCCGCACCGCTTAATGCCTTATCGATCTTTACTTTTGTATCCCGCAGGAGCTTCTCCTCAACCATAAGATTTGTCTCATTATCGTCCACAATTAAGACATTTGCCTTAGGTGCTTCAAATTTCTGCTTATAAATTTTCCTTTCTTTCCCGTCATGGTATGCTTCCAGATTCATCTGGCCGATTTTATCTTCATCCGCAATCTCCTGAGGTATGGTGATCACAAAGGTGGAGCCCTTTGTATAAACGCTGTTCACAGCAATATCACCGTCCATCAGTTCCACAAGACTTTTAACGATGGAAAGCCCCAGTCCTGTTCCTTCAATATAGCGGTTTTTCTCCTCATCCACTCTTTCAAATGCACTGAACAGAAACGGAATGTTCTCTTTCTTGATTCCGATTCCCGTATCTGTCACGGAATAAACAATCTGAACATGGTGATTTTCTCCCTTTCTGCATTGAACAGAGAGGGTAACGGATCCCTCCTGCGTATATTTCACGGCATTATTCAGGACATTGATCAAAATCTGTTTGATGCGGACCTCATCACCAAAAAGACCGGACGGCATATTCTGATCCACATCGATATGAAACTCCAGATTCTTTTCCCTGGCACGTATCCAGATAATGTTCACAATGTCGGATAGCATTGCTTTCACATCATACACCGCCGGTACGATATTCATTTTTCCCGATTCAATCTTTGACATATCCAGAATATCATTGATCAGGGTAAGAAGCATCTTGCTCGCCCCCTGAATACCTCTGGCATCAGCTGCCACTTCATCTGACACATTCTCGCGAAGGATCATTTCATTCAGACCGATGATGGTATTGATGGGAGTCCTGATCTCATGACTCATATTGGAAAAGAAACGGTTCTTGGTTCTGTTCAGTTCTTCTATTTCCTTTTTCTGCTTCCTGGCAATGGCATTCTCGGAACGGTAGATTGCGTTCTGGAATAAGATCATTCCGCAGGTCAATGCAGAAACCACGACAAGGGTCATCAGTGAGTCGGCATATGCCGTCTCTGTCGTATGCTGAAAGATCATCTCCGGATAATAATAGGCAACATAATAGCAAATGGCAAAGATAAGATAGCTGCTTATCAGCAGGATATATTTCATTATTTTCTCTACCACAAGACATACATACACAACACCAAACAAAAACCAGATCGGCGCACCTCCGTAAATGCCTCCGGTAGTCAGAAAATTAAAGGGCAACACCACATAAATCAGCACGGCAGCCGTAATAACTGCTCCGAGCTGCGTGCGATGGAAACGGATTGTAAAATAGGTTACACAGGCAAATCCAACAAAAGCGATGGCAAGTGTGATAGTGTTGGCTGCATCTTCCCCAACAATCACCCCCACTATAATTCCCACAGCCAGCCCTATCAGTCCGATCATCATGATCAGACGGAATAAACGCTCCTGCAAATTCAGATTGGGATTATTTATCATCTGAATCAGTTTCTTTGGATTCATCACAGCTCACCGCCTCTCACTCTCTTCAGCAAAGCATCGACCTCTCTGCCCGCTTCCTCAAATTCAAAATCCTCCACATCCTGCAAAGTAGCATCAAGAAGTTCTGTCATATCCACACCATGATATCTCTTTTGCCCCATATCCAGAAGCATCGGTTTCACTCTGCTCATCTCACAGGAAGGAAGGTTCTCCTTCAGTGCTTCCAGCTGTCTGATCAGGTCTGCCTGCGCTATTTCTTCCCGGTCTTTTCCTGCAGGCAGAGACTTTCTGTCATCTTCCCCGTCAATCACACGGGAAATTGCCTGCACGGCATTCCGATATTCATCCATAAATTCTTCGTGATGTTCAGCGATAAATTTCTCATCATGATTTTTTACTGCTGCTTCTGCCTGCAATGCCATTTCTGACAATGCATCGGCACCTAACATTTTCGCCGTGCTCTTCAGGGCATGAACCGCTATGCGATAATTGTCAAAATCCCTCTGCGCAAAAAAAAGTTCTATCTCTTCCTGTTTCTTCGCAGAATTACGGGCAAACTGCCCCAAAAGCTCCATATAAAATTCCGCATCATCCCTGCAGTACCGAAGTCCGGAATCTGTATGTATCCCGGCTTTTTGAAGAGCGGACATTCTGTCCTCTTCCGGATTCTCCCGGATACACTTCTCCTCCGCATACGGCAGATTTTCAACCTGCGGATTCTCATGCCCCGTCTCATCGGTTTTTCCGCAGTCTTCTATATATCGGATGGACGCTTTCGGCAACACTTTTTTCAGTACATGCTCCAGTTCCGAATTTTCAATGGGTTTGGAAATAAACTCATCAAAGCCTTCCCTTAAGAACATTTCCCTTGCACCGCTGACCGCATTTGCAGTAAAAGCAACAATCGTAAATATCCGTCCTGTATCTGCCTGCATTTTACGAAGTTTTTTTAAGGTTTCCACTCCATCCATCCCCGGCATCATATGATCCAGGAAAATCAGCTCAAAATCCTGCTTTCCACAGGCTTCGATCGCCTCGGGGCCACCTCCTGCCGTTTCCACTTCCATCTCATATCCCCTGAAGATTTCTTTGGCAACCAACAGGTTCATAGGCTCATCATCTACCACAAGGGTTTTTACGTTCCGACAAACCATATGTTTTTTCTGAAATCCATCTTGTCTTCCGTTTCTACCCGCATTCAGAAAGCTGACAAGTGCATAACTGTAAAATGGCTTGCGAAATACTCTTATTTTGCTTCCGGCAGGCAAAGCAAAGTCATCACCTGCCACCAAAATAACCTCAATTTTCTTTTCTTCTATTTTTTCAAAATAGGAAGGATTTTCCCTGTATTCCTCTTTACCGATGACCAGATGCGTCAATGGCTGCGCTGCTGTCAATTTTTCAAGTTCATCCATACCGGAAACCCGATGCAAGGGAATATCAAGGCCACTGCTCAAATGCGAGATCATTTCGTTGTAATATTCCCTCACTCTGGGAACTTCAAATTTTTCAGCTCGCAAAAAACAGCCGATACACAAATCCAGGCGGTCTTCGATCATCATGACCGGTGTTTCATCGGAAATCTTCTGAGGAATACTGATGGATACCATAGTGCCCCGATCCACAGTGCTTTCCATCTGCATAAAGCCTTCCATTGCTGCGACCATGCCGTGTACGATGGAAAGCCCCAGTCCAAGTCCCCCGGCCCTCCGGCTTTTACCGCCTTCCGTCTTGTAAAATTTATCTGTGATTTTCGCAAGATCCTCTTTTTCAATCCCGATACCGGTATCGCACACCCGGATACACAGATTTACACCATAAGGTTTGTCCATTGTATAGATTCTGATATAGATACCGCCTTTTTTGGTATATTTAATGGCATTATCAATCAGATGTTTTAATATCTTTTTGATTTTTTTTGCATCTCCGATCAAAACAGACGGAATTTTGGCATCCATATCAAAAATCAGTTCCGGCCCGTCTTCTCTCATCAAAAGGCGATTGCCGGTAATGATGTCGTTAACCAGAGAAGAGATCATATAAGGTTCTTCGCTGACTCTGATCTTGCCGGTATCGATCTCTGTATAATCAAGAATATCCTCTATCTGATTAAATAATCGATTCCCCGCTTCCTGAACGGAACGGATTTCTTTTCTCTTGTCGGCATTTTCTTCCTTTCTCAGCATGACAGTAGAAATTCCCGTAACGGCATTGATAGGTGTCCGGAGTTCATGCGAAACATTTGCAAGAAAATCCTCTGTTCTGCGGTTTGTCTCTTTCAGTTCCTCAATTTTTCTTTCCGTAACCTCCCTCTCCTGTCTCCTCTTTTCCACTACCACCTTCGAAAGCCTGCCGGCTGTGTAAACCAGCGCAAAATGAAGCAATATTCTGGAAATAAAAAGCGGTGTCAGCTCAACTGATCTGTCAAGAACAAAGAAAAAATCGTACCACATAGTGAGGAAATACACCATCACACAGATACTGATGACACAGTACCTTTCCGCCGTAGAATAGATCAGTATCACCATCAGCATCACAGGTGCCATATCAAAAATACTGGTTTCGTGGATTCCATAAAAGAAAAAAGCCAGCATGCTGAGACCTAAATAGATCCATAGGCATACCGATTCCGGAATCTTTCCCGTTATATGGATGGTCCAACTGACAATAATACCTGCATAAAGCAAGACAATGGCGCTGCTCTCCCAGCCAAGAAGAATGGCCTCTGCTGATAATACTAACACAAAAATTGTACAGCAGACCAATATCAAAAGATGGATCGATTTCTGTTTCTCCTGTTCGTACATTCCGGTTTCTCCTGTTTAAAAAAGAGCCCATGTACCTATATTTCTACAAGCACACAGGCCAATTTAAGTTCCTGTTTATCGATGATTCAACGCCTCTGCAATATCAGCTTTCATATCCTCCACAGCCGCTCTCGAGGCTTCCGCAAAATGCTCGGGTCCAAAAGCTGCATACTTTTCCTGCTGGTATGCTGCGATAATTCCTCTTGAAGAATTGACGATAGCACCCAGTCCGTCTTCATTAAAGAAATGGACAAGGTCAGCACCCTTGCCTCCCTGGGCACCGTATCCGGGTACCAGAATGTAACTCTTTGGCATAACCTTTCGGAGAATCTTACCCATTTCCGGATAAGTGGCGCCTACCACAGCTCCGATGTAGCTGTAGCTTTCACCCATGTGTTCCTCGCCCCATTTGGCAACCTGTTCACCAACCACCTCATAGAGAGGTCTGTTGTCTGCATCCGAAAGCTTTCTGTCCTGGAACTCCCCGCTGCTTGGATTGGAGGTCTTTACCAGAATGAACAACCCTTTGTTCTCCTCCTTACATACCTTGATAAAGGGTTTCACCCCGTCAGAACCAAGATAAGGATTAACAGTGGCAAAATCCTCATCAAAACCATAATAAGCGTTGCTTCCTACCTGCACCTTTCCAAGATGACCCACAGCATAAGCTTCGGAAGTGGAACCGATATCTCCTCTCTTGATATCACCGATCACAACAAGATCCTTCGATTTGCAGTAATCTACCGTCTTCTTAAATGCCATAAGACCGGGAATACCAAACTGCTCATACATGGCGATCTGGGGTTTTACTGCAGGCACCAGATCATAAATGTTGTCTACAATCTCTTTATTGTACTGAAAGATTGCCTCTGCAGCGCCCTCTAAGGTCTCTCCAAATTCCGCAAATGCTTTCTTCTGAATGTGCTCCGGGATAAACTTCATCATGGGATCAAGACCTACCACAATGGGTGCACCCGTTACTTTTATCTTATTAACTAACTTGTTGATCATGCTATATGCCCTCCTGATATACTCTGGCTGCTTCCGCGTAGCCTGCCTGTGTAAGAACTCTTCCTACACTGTACCTGATATCCTCCGCAAGGATGCCGCCATCTGATACTCTTTCCTGAAAATCCGCCGTAACACGAAGGGCGAGAAGATCTGCCGTGTCATCACTGTCCATGATATCCACAGCTGTCAATGCCCGCATAATGGCATCACTGATCTTTGTCAAAGTAAAATCTGAAACCGCTCCATCTGCCTTGATTACCTGAATCATAGTGTATCCCTCCATGTGAAAAGCTGACATAAAAATTCTAACATCGGGGTATCTAAAAGTCAATAAAAAAGCACAAGATATTGTGGATTTACAAATCTGTCCGCAACACATCTTGTGCTTTACATTTTTCCGTATTTTTGTGACATTCCGCTCTTTTCAGCGCGCTTTGAGGAATTATATTCGCTCTTTTCAGCGTGTTTTCAAAAATTCGTATTCTCTCTTTGCCGTTTCATCATCAGGATAGGTCTTCAGATAATTGCCAAGAAGAACTGCTGCCTGCTTATACTCTCCCAGTTTTTCATATGCCACAATCTCATTCATTTTCAGCACCTGCATCATACCGTTGTCTTCCACCTGCATGGCCTGCTGAAATGCCTGAAGAGCTCCTTCATAATCCCCCATTTCCATCTTGCACAGCCCCATCTGGTTTAAGATCTCCGGGCAGTCTTCCCCGCTGTCATTTAAAAAGGTATTATAAACACTGATGGCATAATTGTAATCGCCCAGTTCTTCATGGGTTTTGCCGAGGAAAAGCACCGCCTCATAGCCGGATTCCTCCTTTGCCTTGTCGAGGTAAGTGCGGGCATTCTCATAATCGCCGAGATAATAGCTGATCCGTCCCTTTTCAAAATTGGTCATATATTTGGTGCCGCTTTCCATGGCGCTCTGCAGATAGGCCTGGCCGGATTCCTTATACCCGTTTTCACTTAAGACACAATAAATATCAATCAGTCTGTCATAATCTCTGATGTTCAGAGAAATCGTCATGTCAAAATCGGCAAGTGCCTGCTCCAGATTTCCTCTTTCCGTCTCAATCACGCCTCTTAAATAATAGGCATCCCTCTCCTCGGGCTTAAGAGCAATGATGGCATCGTAAACCTGCAATGCCTGATCCGTTTCTCCCTGCTTATAGTAGGCGGTGGCAAGATAATAATTCACATCGTAATCCATATCATCCACCCTGCCGTCACTGCAGGAAAGAGCAGTTTCAAAGGCAGTAACCGCTTCCGCATACTGTGTTTTTCCAAGATAAGCAATTCCCTCGCCTCGGTAGAGAAGTCTTTCATTCTCCCCCGCTTCCTTTGCCGCTTCAAAACTGGCAAGAGCCGTATCATAATCAAGTGCTTTGACAGCAGTCATTCCCGCTTCGATATTTTCATTTTGATTTCCAAATCCGCATCCGGCAAACAACAAAGCAAAAACTGCCATGAGCGGCATCATTTTCATCCATCTTATGTTCATCCGTTATCTCCATCCGGCACCTAAAACCTACACTTTTGATTGTAGCACATTTTTCAGCCAAATACATTACCAATTTTTACGAAGTCCTTTCGGATAATGGTTTTTCATGATGCCGTTTGTCGCTTTCCCCCATCCCAGGCTGTAGCCCTCCACACTGATCAAACAAAAACCGTTTTTCCCTTTCGTCTCAAAGGTTTCCCCTCTCAGATATTTTTCCGCAAGACCGCTTTCAAGGGTCAGATCCTCTGCCAGAGATACCTCCTCCGACTTTAGGGAGAGAGCCAGTGCATGGGCCGGCTCAAACCTGTTTTTCTTTAATGTTCCGAGGTGAAGCCCGGGGCGGAGTACCTTCAGTCTGCTCAGAGATGGTGCGCCTTCCGGTGCCAGATAAAGCTGGTCCCCGAACCGCAGCAATACTCCTTTCAGATTCTTATGCAGAAATTCTCTTTTAAACTCTGTAAATTCTTTACACTCCTTTTCGGGAATCCCCTGTAAAAGTCCGTATCTTCCGGCTCTCTCACCGGAAAGTAAGGTTCCTTCCTTCCTAAGTACCGCCGCAAAATGTCCCTCGCCCTTCAGCTTGTGAGGCCAGAGTCTTATGGTATGTTCGACTCCGTCTGCGGCTCCTTCCACCCATTCCGGATGTCCCGCTTCCATTCCGTCCCTGTATTCTACCGGAACAACGGAAAACTCCGGGTGCCTTTTCAAAAATCTGCTGACACTCCCCTCATCCTCCTCAGGGGCAAAGGTACAGGTAGAATAGACAAGTCTTCCGCCGACCGCCAGCATCTGTGCCGCATAGTCCAAGATCTCATCCTGTCTTTCCGCACACATTGTCACGTTTTCGGGGCTCCACTCAATGCAGGCCTCCTCATTTTTTCGGAACATCCCCTCCCCCGAACAGGGAGCATCCACCAGGATTCTGTCAAAATAAGCCGGAAAATGCTGAGCGAGAACATCCGGGGAATGATTCACCACGATGGCATTGGTGATCCCCATTCTCTCAATATTTTCCGATAAGATTTTTGCCCTTGCGGGGTGAATCTCATTGCAGATCAGGATTCCTTCTCCACCCATGGCTGCCCCAATCTGGGTGCTTTTCCCGCCTGGCGCCGCACACAGATCAAGCACCCTTTCTCCGGGCTTAGCATCCAGAAGCTGTGCCGGTACCATGGCGCTTGCCTCCTGAATATAGTAGACACCTGCCTCATGATAGGGGTGCTTTCCGGGTCTGTCCTCCTCTTCATAATAGTAGCCGTTCTCTGCAAAGGGAACGGGCGTCAGATGAAAGGAGGAAACGTCCAAAAAGCGCCCGCTATCCCCCTTTAAGGGGTTTAGCCGCAGCGCCTGATTTCTGGTTTCATTATAGCTTTGTAGAAAATCCGGGTATTCTTCCTTCAGCATTTTCTGCATCCGGTTTGTAAATGCCTCTGGCAGCATATATCATACCTCGTTATGCATTCTTGTCCTGAATATCAATTTTAATGTGAACATCGCGAAGCTGCTTTTCATCAACCTCGGAGGGTGCTCCCATCATCACATCCTGTGCCGTCTTGTTCATCGGGAACGGAATAATCTCACGAATACTCTCCTCACCCGCGATCAGCATTACCATACGGTCTACGCCGGGTGCAATACCTGCATGCGGCGGTGCGCCGTAGCAGAACGCATTGTACATGGCAGGGAATTTGGCCTTTACATGTTCCTCGTCGAGTCCCACGATCTGGAAGGCCTTCACCATGATCTCGGGGTCATGATTTCGGACAGCTCCCGACGAAAGCTCAACGCCGTTACATACAAGGTCATACTGGTAAGCATAGATATCAAGGGGATCCTTATTGATAAGAGCATCCATTCCGCCCTGTGGCATGGAGAAAGGATTGTGACAGAATTCCAGTTCTCCGCTCTCTTCTCCGATCTCATACATGGGGAAGTCTACGATCCAACAGAATTCATAGCAGTCCTGCTTCATATGGGCTTCGCTTGCTGCTCCAAGGAAACGGCGGTACACACCTGCAGTCTTCTGTGCATCCAGGAGCTTGCCTGCTGCCACGCCCACAAAATCACCGGGCTTTAAGCCGAGGGCTTCCACAACTGCCTCTTTTCTCTCCTGCAGGAACTTGGAGATGCCACCCACCAATTCTCCGTTTTCATCCAGTTTAAACCAGTATACTTTATTGCCGCTCTGTACTTCCACATCTGCACAGATCTTGTCTATCACTTTACGGGTAGCGTTAAAGTTGTCCACCACAATGGC
Organism: uncultured Clostridium sp.; assembly: GCA_945917985.1. Lineage (GTDB taxonomy): Bacteria > Bacillota > Clostridia > Lachnospirales > Lachnospiraceae > Suilimivivens. The sequence continues at coordinate 101,076 of CAMEIH010000002.1, forward strand.
TTTCACTGTCTGGCCTTCAAAGGGTCCGAAACCACAGTCTGCCATCACAGCCGTAGCATCCTGAAGCACTAGATCAATACGAAGATCGGGCTTGTCGGAGCCGTATTTTTCCATGGCATCCTTATAGGAAATCCTCTCAAATGGCGCTTTAGAAGCAGTCTTATATTTACCATACTTGGCAAATACGGGAGGAAGAACATCCTCAATGACTGAGAATACATCCTCCTGGGACGCAAATGCCATCTCCATATCCAGCTGATAGAACTCTCCGGGAGAACGGTCCGCTCTTGCATCCTCATCTCTGAAGCAGGGCGCGATCTGGAAATATCTGTCAAAACCGGAGGTCATAAGAAGCTGTTTAAACTGCTGAGGTGCCTGGGGCAGCGCATAGAACTTGCCCGGATGATTTCTTGCAGGTACCAGATAGTCTCTTGCCCCTTCCGGTGAGGAACAGGTAAGGATCGGTGTGGTGATCTCAAGGAAATCATGGTCGATCATACTCTTCCTGAGTTCTGCCACGATCTTACTTCTAAGTACGATCTTGTCTCTCACCTCTGGATTTCTAAGATCCAGATATCTGTATTTGAGCCTGGTTGCCTCATCCGCTTCCTTGGAACGGTTGATTTCAAAAGGAAGCTCGTTATAGATACATTTACCCAGTACGGTAATATCCTCGGGAACTACCTCGATGTCACCGGTGGGAAGATTGGCATTCTTGCTGGAACGCTCCCTGACCACACCGGTAATGGAAAGCGTGGACTCGTTATTTACGCCGTTTAATTTTGCCATCATCTCTTCTGTCTCAATGACGACCTGAGTAACCCCGTAAAAATCACGGAGGATTAAAAATCCAAGATTTTTGCTGACCTTGCGCATGTTGTCATAAAAGCCGACGATCGTGACCTTCTGACCCACATCGGAGAGCCTTAATTGATTACAATTATGTGTTCTTGACTGTACCATAATGACTCCTTCATTGTACTGTAATATAGATTTGTATCTGCCCTGCGGCAGTTACTTTACTCAAAAAACTTCTGCCCCATTATACATTTTTTGTCATTGGTTTGCAACCCACAAACCTCTTAAAAAACTCACACTCCTCGTCGTTACACTTCCCTGCTTCCGGGAGTCTTATATTGACATGGAACACATGGGCGATTTCCTCCTGCTCCTTGCTTCCGTATATCCTGAGCTCGCAGGGAACCGAAAGGCTCTGCAGATGGCGGTACATGGGCTCCGCATCCGCAACAAGGAAATCATGATAAGCACTCATAACGAAAGCGGGCGGGAAATCAGACGTCATATACTTTATGGTGTCAAGACTTTCCCACATGTCTTTCGTCAGTTTTTCTTTGTCAATATATTCAAGAAGATACTCGTCAACTTCTGTGTCGACACAGTTTCTGGTATCATAAACTCCGCAGTTAAGCGCCACTGCCCTCACCTTCACATCGGGTGTCTGAAAGGTAAACAGCTTTGCAAATTCGGGATTGGTAAAGATGGTCAGATAATGGCTGGCAAGCTGGCCGCCTGCGGAATCTCCGACCACAAGCAGGTTCTCGGTATCCACATAATATTCTTTTCCATGCTCCTTCAGGAAGCAAAAAACGCTGTTGATATCCTCAAGTGCCGCGGGATACTTATTCTCGGGCGCCAGACGGTAGTTGAAATTTACAACCGTAAACCCTCTCTGTGCCAGACTCATGCAATAAAACTGGTAGATCTCCTTTGTGCCGTACACCCAGCCGCCGCCATGAATATTGACGATCGTGGGCTGGCATGTGTTTACATCCTTTTTATGGTAAATATCAAGAAGGTTCCATTCGCCGTATGGACCGTAGGATATGTCATCGTGACGGGTGATGTCCTCCGGCGTGGTCAGGCCTTCGTCTCTTTCCCTGTCGCTGATTGCCCAGTTTGTTCTGATATCCGTAACTATTTTGCTTAACATGCTCCGTACCTCCAGATAAATATATTTTAAGATGTATGTATGGGATCATGAGCAGAAAAATAACATTTTGGCACATGATGCCAAACAGATCATCCCGTAAAACTTTTACTAGACATTATTCTATCTTATTTCATACTATTTGTCACTTTATAAATGTGTAAATCGTATGTATCATAGAAACAGCAAATGCGCGCACTGTTTCGGGAAGGAGGTCAGATGGTGTGAATCGTAAAAGTGAAGAGGAAATACAACATATTATCCGGACTTATGGCAATCTTCTTTATCGGAATGCCTATGTACTTCTCGGGAATCCCCACGATGTGCAGGATGTTCTTCAGGAGGTGCTGCTGAAATATATGGAAAAGGCCCCTGTTTTTCAATGTGCAGAGCATGAAAAGGCCTGGCTGTTAAAGGTCACCTCCAATCTCTGCAAGGATTTCTTACGCTTCAACAAAAAGCATTCCTGTTTTAGTATTGAGAAGCTCGAAATGCCGGATGTGCAAAAGGAATATCGGGAAATTCTGAGGGAAGTTCTTGCATTGCCTGCCAAATACAAATCAGTACTCGTCCTGCATTACATAGAGGGATATCAGCTCAAAGAAGTTGCCGGGATTCTGGGCATTTCGGAAAATGCCGTAAAGAAGCGTATTCAGCGCGGAAAAGAAGCGCTCAAGTTAAAATTAGATGAATGACAGGCCGATGCCTGTAGAAAAGAGGTTATTATGAATGAAACAAATTTTGTCACCGCTATCAATGGACTCACCATGCCGGAAACCATGAAAGCAGAACTGCTAAATGGCTGTCAGACAAAGCAGCGGACAAAAAATTTCTTTTTCCGTTATTCTAAACTGATCGCGGTGGCAGCAACGGCGGCAGTTCTCATCCTTACTGCAAGCATTCCTTCCTATGCCGCATACGATTTATACCAGACGAAAAATGTAAATGTCTTTTTTGAGAAAGGGGTCAGTCAGGAGGAAATCGATGCTGTCGGAGATGCCCTGCGTGCCATGGACGGCGTTTCCTCTGTGGAATTCATTACTGCCGATGAGGCATGGAACACTTTTTCCGCAGAATATCTGCCGGAAGACCTTGCCGCTTCCTTTACGGAAAATCCTCTTGCGGATTCCTTCAACTATCATGTGACCATCAGTCTGACTGCCGATACAGAGGAAATCCGGGAGCGAATTGAACATCTGCACGGTGTCAGACATACCTCCGATCTGTATGAATTGAAGAAGACTGATCCACAGCCAAAATGAATCTAAAAAGCACCGGACAGGTATCCCCAGGCACTTATCAGCACCCGGTATATCACCGGTACGATCAGGGCAGGGAGCATATTCCCTACCCTGAATTTCTTTCCGAAGGCAAGATTGACGCCGACACAAAAGATCAGTGCCGACCCGATAAAGGACAGATCGCTGATCAAGGCATCACTGATAAAGGAGCCGCAGAAAGCTGCAATCAGTGTGATACTTCCCTGATAGACAAAGAGAGGAACCGCTGAAAAAACGGCACCGATTCCGCAGGTGGAAGCAAAGATCACCGCCATGACGAAGTCGAGAACCGACTTAGCCATCAGCATGGAATAATCCCCGCTGATCCCATCCTGTATGGAGCCCACAATCGCCATGGCTCCCACGCAGATGATCAGGGAAACATTGACAAAGCCTTCCACAAAATGACTGTCGTTCTGAGCCTTTACCGCCTTCTTGATCTTCTCTCCCAAGGCATCCATTTTATCCTCTATATTCAGCCATTCACCGACAAGGGAGCCGATCACCAGAGAAAAGATAAGGAGCATGGCTCCCTGCGTTTCCAGCTGCTTTCCGTCTACCACAAACATTTTTGACAGGGCTCCCGACGCTCCGATAAAAATAGTGGCAAGACCGCAGGCCTGCATCAGAATTTCCTGCATCCGCTTCTTTAAACCGTTTTTCAGGCATAAGCCCAAAAGGCCGCCTGCGATAACAGCGGCCGTATTGATCAGTGTTCCCATTCCTATCATTTTTCTTATCCTTTACACCTGTATCTTTTCCATTTCTTCCCGGATCCCGGCCTCACAGGAGCGCATTGCAAGGATCGTCTTTTCAAACAGATCATTCAGATCCCATCCAAGATTCTCTGCTCCTTCTCTTATCACATCGCGGGAGCAGCCTGCCGCAAATTTCTTGTCCTTAAATTTCTTTTTGACACTGGAGGCTTCCATATCCATCACGCTCTTCGACGGGCGCATCAGAGCTGCCGCCCCGATCAGACCGGTCAGTTCATCCACTGCAAAAAGGACCTTTTCCATTTCATGTTCCGGCTTCACATCACAGCAGATGCCATATCCGTGCGAGCATACCGAGTGAATAATATCCTCGCTTGCCCCGCCTTCCCTCAACAATTCCGGAGCTTTCACGCAGTGCTGCTCCGGGTATAATTCAAAATCAATATCGTGCAGAAGACCGGCTGTTGCCCAGTAATCCGCTTCTTCTCCATAGCCAAGCTCACCGGCATACCAACGCATAACTCCCTCCACAGTGAGGGCATGCTGAATATGAAAGGGTTCCTTGTTGTACTTTCGCAGTAATGTAAACGCTTCTTCTCTTGTCAGATTGTTCTCCATTGTGCCTTATACCTCCTGATGTTTTATGTCTCCCTGTTTTGATACAATTTCAGTTTCTCATTAAACAGGGCTGCACTTCTCTGATCATTCAGCCACATGATAACATAAACCGCCACAAAAATAAAGGCTATGGAACAGGCAAGGGTCCAGGTGACCACCGGCTCAAAGATATGATCCGACAGATAATTAAGTCCAAACACCATACCTTCTATTAATAACAGATGAAGGGCTCTGCGAAACAGAATCTGTCTCACACTGAGTTCTTTTTTCGATTTTGTGACAAGCCCAAGAAGCACAGACAAAAAGCCAAAAAGCGGAGGGGAAAAGAAAGCCTCGTAAGGAAGTCTCTCCTCCGGGAAAAAGATCATGCCAAGAATTCCTTCCAGAATTGTGATACAGGTAGTGCAAACAAAAAACGCCATCATAAACTCTGATATATTTTTTTTAATCCTCATCTCTGCCGCCTCCCATTACAATCTGTTTCATTTTCTGCGCATATTGTCTTGATATGATCAGTTTTTCCCCATTTTTCATATGGGCAAAGAACCTGCCGTTCAGTGCCGGTGAAATATTTTCGAGAAGCATCAGATTGAGAACCACCGATTTGGAGCATCTGACAAAATGACTGGCTGCATATTTCTGCTCTGCCTCATAAAGCCGCATCCTGACCTCATATACCCTTTCTTTTGTATAAGCAAACACCTTTTCATCCAGTGCTTCAAAATAATACACTTCCGAAAGAGAAAATCTTTCCATATGCTGGTCCTGTGTGATTCCGGAAAGCTCCATTCCCTTCGAGAGCACATAGCTTCGAATGTCTTTTATATCAGAATTCACTTCCATACATTCAATAATGACCTGTTCGTCTTCCTTTTTCGGAATTCGTCTTATCAATACCTTCATAAATAAAACCGCACCTTCTAAATACTAATATTCATTTTGAAGCGCAAGGCTTTCTTCACCCTTCAAATAATGATCAAAAAACGCAAGAACCACTTCATTTACATTCCCGATACACTCTCTCGCATCCACATCTCCCACTCCCAGCATTTTTGCAAGGAAAGGTGATATCATGGGCAGATCTGTAAAATTGAGATGACCGGCATCCTTAAAAATAATCTCCCTGTAATTCTTCGCATGTTCACCCACATAAAAATTTACGTACTGCCAGCCGGGGCAGACATCGGCAAGCTCCTGCTGTGCCTTTATAGCCTCCTCATGAACCTTTTCGGAATTGATATCAAGCAGGGGAATAGGGTATGGCTCCTCATTGTAAACCTCTATCCCGTTTTCAAAGCCCACATACTCTCCGAACATGGTGCCCTCTAAGTCAATCACTGCATCAATATCATTTCTCTCTCTTCCAAGCTGAACGGAAGATGCCCCTCCCATGGAATGACCAAACAGACCGATTTTTTCCGTATCAATCAGAGTAAAAGGCGCCGTCTCTCCTTCTCCGACTTTTTCCAAAATGGTATCAAGGACAAAGTTTTCATCTGCAAGGCGAAGGGCAAGCCACTGTCTGCTGTTTTCGTAAACGATCTGTTCCGTTTCCGGATCATAGGTGCCGTTTCCCACATAAATACTTTGGACAAAATCTTTGTCTGCAATCGTAACCTTTCCGTTCACATCCTTCACATACATGGCATGGTAAGGATGTCCGATGCTTGCCACCACGTAACCGTTTGACGCAAGTTCTGCACAGGTGGAGTAGTTGCTGTCAATCACCCCAAAGGCACCATGTGAAAAGACCACAAGAGGATAATTTCCCTCTTCCTTCGGATACCAGAATTTTACGGTAAGCGCACGCTTTTCTCCCGTATCTGTAAAAGTTTCGACCCTGCTCTCATCCACCCAGGTAAATTCCTGCATTTCCACTTCATGATCGCCCGTGACCTCCGGCGGCTGATAAGGCGGAAACAGGATCACCTTTACAAACAGAATTCCGCCTGTAATCAGGAAAAGCAGCACACCA